>JAPLEC010000393.1 GCA_026391515.1 Bacteroidia bacterium
AGGTTCTCGTCAAGACCGAAACCTTTGGCGATAGCCAGCAAAATGGCAACGACAGGAATGATTGAGAGAAGAGTGTAAAGGGTAAGAGCAGATGCACGAAGCTGGATTTTATTATTTAAAAATCCTCGTACTGCAAGGACAATTATCCTCAATTGTTTGATCAGGAAGCTTTTTCTTTTTGATAATTCTGAGAGTGGGGTATGCCAGATTGCATCGTTCCACTTTTTGATCAGATTGAAGGCCCATGATACAGGATTTCCCATACCGGTAGATTTTGTTAATATTCTATGAAAAGCCACGATGCTCTCTGGTTCAAATATACGAAAACCTGTAACAAAAAAATTACTATTTTCACTTCATAAAATCAGATGGATGAAAGTAGATATCCTTGAATTTATTGAAGGAGCTAGATTAGCTAAAGGTGTTACAGTCATTATTGATGTCTTCAGAGCATTTTCAACAGCCTGCTATGCTTTTGATTCGGGCGCGGTCAGACTTATTGCTACAGCAGAGGTTGACGAGGCCTTTAATTTGAAAAAGAGCTATCATAATTCAGTTCTGGTAGGTGAAAGAGATGAGAAAAAAATTAAAGGCTTTGATTTTGGAAACAGTCCGACAGAAATTATTAAAACCAATCTGCAGGGAAAAACAGCAATACTAACCACAACTGCCGGTACGAACGGGCTATTAAATGCAAATAATGCAAGCAGCTTGATTACCGGAAGCTTCGTAAATGCCGGAGCAATAATTAAATATATTAAAACTATTAATCCACCGGTTGTATCACTTGTTGCAATGGGATACCGGGCTGCGATCTCAGCAGAAGAAGATCTTTTATGTGCTAAAATAATAGAATCAGGCCTTACTGGTAAAAGAAGAGATTTTAAAAAAAGCATCAGTAACCTGAGGCTTGGTCCTGGCAAGAGGTTTTTCGAACCTAAAAACCTCGATTACTCACCTCCTACTGATTTCTTCCTCTGTACAATGATTGATCGTTTCGACTTTATTCTTAAAGGTGAAAAGCGACCGGATGGCAATATTGATCTGGTAAAAATTGACTTGTGATACCTTAATATATAATAGACATCAATAAGCCTGCGAATGCTTTGACAATACAATAAATAAATAGCCTTCGCAGATAATAAATGATTAATTATCAATATTTTAAAATCTAAAAAGCGGCAATAATTTTCTTCTCTGGTGTATTTCGCGGAAGGTGATGAACATCGAAATTTTATACAGGTCAAAGAGCCACAGATGAGGAACAGATGAATCTATTCTTATCTCCATCTTTTCGCGGAACCTGATATAGATCCAGACAAAAATAAATCTTAACCTGAAAATCCTGATCCATTTGTAGATACGGAGCATTTTAACAGATGAAGTAAATGTCTTTTTATCAGTGACACTATTATAAAGTTTGCTGAGATTTTCCAGACTGAGTTTTGTTTTATTCAGAAAATCACGGTTCGATTCAAGTCCTTCATGTACCAGCCCATTGTCAATATGAAGTATTTTAATGCCTGCTTTATTAAGCTGGTAGCTGAGCAATGTATCTTCATGTCCGTATTGCTTAATTTCCTCATTAAATCTCAGCTTCTCGAAGATTGTCCTGTCAATAAGGAAGTTAAATGTCGAAAAGGATGTATAGGGATGCTTATTCCTATCAGAAGCTTTGACCTGTTCTCTATTCCTTCCGTTCTTCCATCTCAGCATTTTATCAGGGTCTGAGGGTGGAGATTCATGATATAAAACTCCGCCGCAAATTACTCTGGATGAACCCATTGCAGAGATCCATTTATTTATATATACCTCGGCTGTTCCAGGGATCATTGCGTCAGAATCAATATAAAGGAGAAAATCGCCTTTAGCTTCAAGCGCAAGTTTATTTCTTATTGCTGCACGGCCGATATTTTTTTCTGAAACAATGACTCTTACCCCCTCACCTTCCAGTAATTTATATCGGGCCTTGTTTTCAGGACTTGATCCATCGTCACCGATGAGAATTTCAATAAATTCCGGAATATTCCCAATGCAATCCTTCATGCTTTGCACAAGAGCTGCAATGTCATAATCACAGACAGGGATAAGTAATGAAATTGTCATCTGATCTACCCAGGAATTAACATATCAAAAATACAATATATTTCTTAATATAGTACCTATCGAACTTTGGCAAAGAAATTGCAATGACTAAATTTGTCACGAATTTTTATACCAGTTTTTCGATGAAAAAAAGTGTTCTTGGATTCTTTCTTATTCTGTTTTCGTTTTCGGCAGGTTGCCAGGTAAAAAGCGGCTATGATATTTCTCTGATAGTCTCAGGTCTTAAGGATTCAACGATCTTTCTGGCTTATCATTATGGCGATAAACAGTATTTAAGAGATTCAACTGTACTTGATAATAATGGACATGGGATTTTTAAAGGTGCTGAAAATCTTCCCCAGGGTATCTATATGGTTGTGCTTCCGGGGGAAAAATATTTTGAAATATTAATTTCTGACGATCAGCAATTTATTATAACATGTTCATACAGTGATTTTTTCAACACATTGAAGTTCGTCGGATCTGATGAGAATTCATACTTCGTCCAATATCAGAAAAAATGGGGAGCAATGCAGCAGCAGGCAACTGGCATTGGACGAAGAATCCAGATGAACAAGCAAAACAGTGATTCTCTAAAAATACTTGCTCAAAAACAAAAGCTCAAGGAACAGGAAATGAAGGCATATCTTAACGAGGTGATCTCTGAAAATGATCACAATCTGCTTTCAGTTCTAGTAAAATCGATGCTCCCTATTACCGTTCCTGAATTTACAATACCTGCAGGCACTAATAATCCGGATTCCGTTAAATGGGTGATGAAATACAATTATAATCAGGACCACTTTTTTGATAATATCGATTTTACTGATGAAAGGTTATTGCGGACTCCTCTTCTTTATGCGAGGCTCGATGCGTTTTTTACAAATGTAGTCCTTCAATCGGCCGATTCCATTGATAAAGAGATTGACAAGGTGATTCAAAAATGCCAGGGTCATTATAAGATGTTTCAGTTTGTTTCGGTTTACCTCTTCAATCATTTCCGTGAAAGTGAGATAATGGGTCATGATGCAGTAATGGTGAAGCTTGCTGATGACATATATCTGTCAGGTAAGGCTGATTGGGTTTCCAAAGAGTTTAAGGATGATTTGCGCAAGCAGGTTGAACTGCTCAGGCATAACCTGATCGGTATGAAGGCAGAAAACCTTGTTATGGATTCGTATAAAGGGATATTTGTTTCACTTTATGATATCGAAAAGCCATTCACCATTCTCTATTTCTGGGAGCCCAACTGTGGTCACTGCCAGGAAGCAACTCCCAAGCTCAAAGCTTATTATGACAAGGCCAAAAATAATGGGATTGAAATATTTGCAGTATGCACAACATCTAATAAACCGGCCTGGACTAAATATATTGAAGATAATGGATTGACGTGGATCAACGGATGGGATCCTGAAAGAAGCACACATTTTGATTATTTTTATAATGTCCAATCGACCCCAATGACTTATATTCTTGACAGGAATAAAAAAATCATTGCGAAAAAGATTTCAATTGAGGATATTCCTTTGTTTATTGAAAATTACAGGAAATACTTCAAATAATATCATCGCTTCTGTTTTCAAGATAATCTATCAGGCTGTAGATAGATTCAAAACTGATTGTACATCTTTCTGTTTTAAGAACCCATTCTTTTTTATCTCCGGAAACAATCTGAATGCATGGTGTAATGTCAGATTCTGAAGGCAAATAACCTGCACGTTTAACTGCTTTTTCTGTCCAGTGACGAATCATTCCTTCACCTTTTATATTTATCTTTCCACGACATTCATTCCGGAAAACGAAACTGCCATCTTCTGCGTTGAATCCGATGATATCTGAATCAAACAGATTATTAAATGAACCGCTTAGAATAAGGTCTTCAGGGGCACCTTCCACTATATTATTTTCCAGTATCAGCCAGATTTTATCAGCCTGGTTAATGGCAATATTAAAATCGTGTGTTGTAAAAACAATAGTCTTTCCACCTCTTGTAAGGTCTTGCAAAAGACTGACAATCTCATATTTGCTCTTTACATCAAGAAAAGCTGTCGGCTCATCCATGATCATTATTTGCGTATCCTGCGCTAACACTCTGGCTATCATAGCTCGCTGGCGCTCACCATCGGAAAGTTCAGAAACGTACTTGTCAGAAAGATCTGCTATACCTGTTTTATTAATTGCCTCAGTAATTATGTCATGACTATTCTGATCAATCCTGCCTATCCAGTTTGTATGAGGGAAGCGGCCTAGTGAGACCAGATCGTATACCTTCATATTACTTACTCTTACGATTTCAGTTGATATATATCCGATTTGCTGTGCAAGCTCAAGTCGTGGAATTTCAGAAAAATCTTTATCATTAATAATTACATTACCTCCAAATGAAGGCTGCAAGCCAATTATAGTCCTCAGCAGAGTGCTTTTCCCGATCCCGTTCTTTCCTATAACCGCAACAAGCTCTCCTTTACAGGCTCTTGCTGAAAGCGGAGGCAATAGTATTTTCGGTTTCCTTCCGGCTGAGTATCCGATCTCAAGTGCAGCGATGGATAATATTTCAACTTTTTTGTTGTCCATCAGAATAATTCTGAATTTCGTTTATTCCTCAAAATAACCCAGATTACTACAGGGATTCCTATCAATGATGTTACTGAATTTATGGGAAGTACATTTTCTGACCCTGGCAGCTGGGAGATAATATCGCTTACCAGCATTATAATTCCTCCAACGATGATTGACCCTGGAACCAGAATAAGGTGATTGGATGTTTTAAAAATATTCCTCGCTATATGTGGAACCGCGATTCCGATAAAACCAATCGGACCACAGAATGCAGTCACACTTCCGGCAAGAATACTGGTACAGGCAAATATTAAGATCCTTGAGCGCTTTATTTTAAGCCCGATACTGGCAGCATAATTTTCTCCGAGAAGTAAAGCGTTCAGCATTTTAACAGAAACAATACTTAACAGAATGCCGGCAGAAACGGAATAAATAAGAATTTTCAATTGTCCGGCTGTAAGGTTTCCAAGACTGCCCAGCGTCCAGATTACATAAGCTTTCAGCATAGTTTCATTACTGAAATACTGCAAAATGCTGACAATTGCCGATATCCCGCTGGCAAGCATAATTCCGAGAATAAGAATGGTCATTATATTTCTTATCCTTGATGAAACAAACATTATCAGCAACATAACTGCCCCTGCTCCTATCCAGGCTGAAGATACCAGCACCCAGTTGCCAATGTTTTGCAGATTTCCGGAAATAAACCCTGCCGGAACGCCAAGAATAACTATTGCAACTCCCAGACTTGCCCCGGAACTGACTCCCAGAACATCGGGGCCTGCCATTGGATTCCTGAATACCGTCTGCATTTGTAAACCACTCAATGACAGAGCAATACCAACTACCAAAGCTGTAATTGCCTTTGGAAGCCTGAATTTCATAATGATAGTATGAACTTCAGAACCTGAATTATTAAACAGTGCTTTTAATACCTCCCCTGATTTGAGATTAACCGATCTGAGAAATATATCCATAATGAAAACGATAATCAGAAGGATGATTAAAAGGATAAAAAACAGTTTCGTTTGTTTTGTAAACTTTGCAGAATTAATATCAGATATTTGCGTCTCAGTTTTCACTCCTGGTCAGTTATTCAATTTTTCTGTAATAGAACAATTCATAATTTTCAAAAAGCCCGGGATGTAATATAGATGCAATATCCTTAAGTATAATATCAGGATGAATGGTACCGCTTTCCCAGTAATCGTTGCCCCCTTTTGATGTGATTCTTTTATTGTTATTGTACAAATTATTGTTTTTAAAACAGGGTATCATCTCAAGTCTGGGATCGAAAAGAATAATTTCTTTTTTTGAATTTACATTGCCTATGTTAAGCCAGTATTCAGCGTTAAGTGACTTCAGATACACGTTTTCCAGGCTATAAGGTGTTGAAACTGAAGATTCTGTGTCCTGCCAGAGATAATTCCCTCCCGCATCATTAATAAGTTTACTGACATAAGAATTTCGGGGAGAAATAAACCAGCTATCCTTGAAAGGAAGACCAAGCATAACTTCGGGTCTGCTGTTAATATTACTGCTTATGCGGGTTTTAATCTGATTATATGATTCCGCAATAGATTTATAAATACTGTCAGCCATTTTCTCTTTACAGAAGAGTGCCCCGAAAAGCTTTATCCATTCGGCTTTTCCGAGAGGATCTGTTTCAAGGTAATCGGCATTAAGCATGACTTTTATTCCCAGTTCCTTTAACTTTCCTTCGTAACCAGCTGATTCACTGCCAATTCCATACATCATTATCAGATCCGGAGCCAACTTAATTATCAATTCATTATTCAGCCCGGTATCGTATCCAATATCGCTTATTAACCCTTTTGCTGCTCTTTCAGAAAGATATTTATCATAAATAAAACCCAGTCCGGATACCCCGGTTATTGCATCTGCCTCACCTAAAGCAGCTATCATTGCAAGGTGAGTGGATGATGTGCAAATTATTTTCCTTATTGGTACACAAATAATCCGGGATGAATCAGTTTTCAGCGATAATGAACTCTTATTCCCTGTCAGGTAATATTCTTTTTTAATTCCGTTAGCTCCTTGCCAGGGATCAATAATATTCAATATAGTGCAGCTGTCGGTTTTTCGGAGGGTGAATCGTTCTGCTTTTGTAATAATTGCATCTTTAAAAAGCGAGCTGGATTCATTTTGCTTTTTATGAGTTCCTGAGCAGGAAACAGCCAGCATGACAGGGATAAAAAGAAAAATTGAACCTTGTCTCTTCATTTGCTATTTTTTTATCTGGAACAGCAGTGTGATGTAAAATGACCTGCCCGGTTGCGGATAACCGGCTATTCCTTCATAACTGATATTAAAAATGTTTTTAATCTTAAAATTCAGATCAATTATGTTTTGTTTCAGGTTAATTCTAAAACCAGTTAAAAGGCTGTTTACGGTATATCCCGGAAAATAATCTGAATTGTCAGAGGTTGTAAATCTCTTTCCGGTAAAATCTGTGATCCAGACAGAATACAAAGCTTTATAACCAACCTGTAACGACCCGTTTATCTGATGCTCAGGAACATAAATAAGCCGTTTATCCATCGTCAGCGAATCTTTGCTTACTGCTTTTGTATAAGAATAGCCGGCATTAAAATTCAATTTCAGATCACGGACCGAATATTTTGCAGATACCATTGACTCTATACCCGAGTTATTAACACTGCTGATATTTTCTGCAATCCAGAAATAACTTTCTCCCTGATGCCATAGAATCATATCTCTGATATAACTTTTAAAGAAGCTGACTTCCGAAGCAAATTCAACAAGCTTAGATATTTTCAGATCTGTTTTATATCCCACTTCACAGGTATATGCGTATTCATTTTTAAGATCGGGATTGCCTCCCGGAATCCAGTAACAATCATTTAAAGATGGAATTTTTGAATTCCTGGCAATATTCAATTTCAAAAAATGGTTCTTGCTTTTTATAAATCTGTATTGAAACCCGGCTGAAAAATCAGGAATAAGTACTTTACTGTTATTTATTGTTTCTCTCAGAAGCAGTATTGTCCCGAACCTTTCACCCTGTTTTCTTTCAGCCGACAAAGTCAATGAAGCAATATTCCTGTCAATATCCTTATCATAATTATTTGATTCAACACCGGTAAATTCATCATCAATTACAATTTTAAGATCAGTACGATTGTCAAGATGCGAAGTCAGACCTCCTTTAAAAACAAATGATTCTGTCTGACTTTTTGATTCTATCGCGTACATCGGATAAGAATAATTCAACATTGAAAACAGGTGAGCACCGGTAATGAAGAAATCGTATTTTGTCCCGTAATGATCATAATTAACCATGCTTCTGAATGATTCATCATATTGCTTCTCGCCGGAAACAGGTTCACCATATAATATTGATCCCGGAAGGTTTCTTGAAGCAGACTGGTACCAAAATCTTGAAGACAAGACATCTTCGTCTATTTTAAAATAAAGTTCCTCCATCAATCCTTTCTGAAGTATCTCGCTGTTTTCTCTTTTTACGCGGGCAGATCCTGATCCACCATTTGTACTGAGGTAAGGAAAATCATTTTGGGATGATTGTAAAAAGGCTTTTGTTACTGTCTGAAAATGTTCACTTCCTGTATTTACTTTTACAAAACCCGAATAGCTATCGAAGCTTCCGGCACCTGCATTTACATTTACAATGGTTTGCTTTGTCCAGTCGGGTTTACTTTCAAGGTTTATTGAGCCTCCAATACCGCCGCTGCTTATTTCCATCGAGGCTCCGCCATACGAAATTTTTACGTCATCAACCATGCCGGAAGGAATTAACGAAAAGTCAGATTGTCCAAGCATTGGGTGGTTAATGTTTATGCCATTCCAGGTAACCTGTGTATGAGCCGCCCCTGTTCCTCTGAATGAAGGAGTCGCAGAACCGCCCGGCCCATAGCTTTTTATATAGATGAGTGAATTTTCCGAAAAAAGATCCTCGAGTGATCTGAGATTATATTTTTGAAGAAGAGATGAATCGATATTTGATTTTTTAAAGCCCGGTAATTCACGGGTGAGCTTTTTACTGTTTATTACCACTTCACTGATTTTAATGGTATCAATCTGCCTGGAAAGCTGAGCGGTTAAAGGCAATGAAAGCATGAAAATTATACTAGCCGACAATATGTTTTTCATCTCCCTTTATACTTGAATTCATATTTTTATCATTCACAAGCATATCACAATAAGATACGATGCCCATTATCAGTTGCTTGCAGGAGTTAAAGTATGGATTCTGTTATTAATCCGGCGCCTTTTTTCCCGAAAGCTGTGAATATGGGTTTGTATGGCAGGTCTTCTGGCTTGTCCCGGTTTTATGAAGCCTTCCCATCCGCCGGCCGGCGGACAGTGGCAGGTTATCACAAAACCATCATCGTTAGAACGATCGGGCGTCACAGCAGCGGGTACTGTCGCGGATTCTGACCGCATTCCCTCTTCATTGCAATGATTTCATTTCAATGCAATACCATAACTCAACAAAGATAAACTAATTCGTATATGATACTCAATTGATAGACAAGATTAATATTAACAGGTGTTGATAAGTGGGTACAAGACAAAAGACCCAAGAAAATCCCCTCCCGGGAGAGCTTGTCCCGCGTATCCGCCAACCGGCGGAGAAGCGGGAGGGCAGGGGTGGGTTTTCAAGATCAAAGAAAAAAGATATAGGTTACAAGGGACAAAGTTTTTGTCAATTAGCAATAGTCAGGTATTTCAGAATTTGCTCTCCGATTCCGATTCTGTAGCCACCGGATATGAAAAGGATTTCTCCTTTATTATTTACAAGAAGAACAAGCGGAAAGCTTACCTGATTCAATGAAATGCCCATTGATAAATTTTTAAGGATTTTCAGATCATTATCGTTTGATAATATTGAGTTCGACGGAAAGTTCTTTCTTTCGCCGGGTGTCACCATGGTATTGTATTCTTTAATATCTGTGGACAGGAAAACAAAATATCCCGGCCAGGAATTAAATTCATTTATTAAAAGGGGCAGATCATTGAGGACATGTTTTGAAGGCTCTTTTTCAGGTTCGATCCAAAACAGGACAGCCCCTTTGCCGGCAATTCGGGCCGATTTTTCTTTATCACCTGTAATATTGAAAATTACATTTTCCAGATCTATCTTTCCGAGAATCTCCGGTGGTTGTTTATCCTTGCTCAGTTTTATTTCAATCGCTTTATGTTCGCCCTCTGCAAGATCAAAGAAAGAAAGACTTGATAATATCTTACTGTCGTTAATTCTGTTACCGGTCACAAACATATAGTGTCCTGGAGTAAGCTGCAATTCATCTTTAAAATCAGTTACACGTTTATTTTCATCATATTCAAGGGTGATATAACGGCCATTTTCAAATCGTGCAAGTGTAAAATGTTTATAATATTCCGGAACAGGGTTTTTATCAGATGAGGTAAGCTTTACGAATCCTTTTTGCAGTGACGGTTTTTTCTGATCAGCAAAATAAACATCATGCCATTCGGAATTGAAGAAGTACTGAGGTACATTGCTTCCCGGTTCGAACCTTGACGGAATGCCTAAGGTTCTGCATATAGCAACAAAATAAATTGCTCTTGACTTTGTATCGGCTAATTTTAGTTCGTTGACTCCAACTGGTGTAATTGGAGTTTTATAATAATTTTCATCATCAGCTATTTTAATATTTTCATTTATATAATTAACTATTACATTAGGATCTCCCATCGCATTTCTTTGCAGATCAGCAGGAAGCACTTTTTGAAGATAACCCCTCCATGAAGTAAGCATTTCATTTGCCAGTCTGGGATTGAGCACATATTGAGTAACAAATGAATCTCCTTCTTTAAGAAACCTGATCTCAGGCATCCTGCAATGTAGCAGGTGATCAGACAATACTTCGCTTTTTGCATCTCTAAGATCCTTATCAGCGACTGTTTTCAGGAGCGAAACAGCAAGGTTTTTCAGGGAATCAGGTGTGCCAGTCAGAAATGAAATTATCTCATTATAATTACCCATGCTTCGGCCAATTATATCTGCAACCTCAGAGCTGTCGAGTCCATTACGTAATGCCAGTGCTTTAGCCTCTGCCGGTCTGATCCATGAATCAGTATATTTCTGACGAATCTGGTTTTCTGAATCAATTCTTTTATTGTTTGCTTCAACAAGAGAGGATAAAAGTTCTGCGGAATTAGTTCGTCTGACAGGTACTGAAAGATCATAATAAAATGTTTTATTGTCCAGAGACTTTTGTCCAGGTGTAAGAACGATTGTATCTGTCGCAGCAACTGATATTTTTTTGAAATCAAAATCATCATTTTTCCTTCCCCAGATCAGAAGATCACCAAGACCTGTTTCAAAGCTGCTGATGCCGTTTGAATCAGTGGAAACTATTGCAAGAGGGTAAAATTCAGCATAATTATAAAGCTCAAATTCCACTATTGCATTTTTAATCTTATTGCCGGAAGTGTTGAGTGTCTTTACAGTAATCTTTTTGGTAATGGCATATTTAGAAAGGTTATTGACCTCAGTATATTTATCATGACGGTTGATTATGTTTTCTGTTCCGCTGAAAGCTCCGAATGATTTTGTGTTCACAAGCATTGCACGCTTTGCAGGTTCAGTGAACCAGCCTCTGTCAATAACCGCTTCAGGTTCGCATGCGCCCATATAATACCATTTGTTGTCTTTCCATATTTCGATCCATGCATGGTTATCGTCGCAGTGAGCCCATCGGGGTGTATAAACCTGGCGGGCAGGTATTCCGGCGGCTCTCATGGCTGCAACAGCAAAGGTCGATTCTTCACCACATCTGCCCCTCGCCGATAAAATAGTACTCATTGGAGCAGAAGTTCTTGAGTCAGCCGGCTGATAAGTAACTTTTTCATGGCACCAGTGGTTGATCTCCAATGCAGCATCAATAATATCCATGCCCTTAATCCTGTTGATTATTTCATCATAATAAATTATTCTGAATGAATCAAGGTTTTCATTGTTGACCCTGATGGGAAGCACATAATGAAGAAAAATATCTTCAGGGATCGAATCTCCCCATGGCATATTTTCTTTTGCCTGGAGTGATTTGTCAACATTTGCAAGGAAATATTCGCCATTATAGTCAGCAAGATCACTCAGCGGCATGAATGCATATAGAAACTTCAACGCTTCAATTTGCTGAAGTGTAAGTTTCTTATTAAATATTGAAAATAATTTGTCTTTCCTGTTTTGTGCCAGTTTTTCGGTTTGCGAAAAAAATCTGTTAACCGTATCCCTGTATTCTTTATTCTCAACGAGATGCTTGCCAGAACAGCCGGAGACTGCCAAAATAAAAATGACAGTAAAAAACCTGATAATATATTTCATAACTTATTATTAACTAGAGGGTTCCACAGGAGTTTCTGATAACAAGTTCAGGAATAACATTAACCTGACGCTTGAATTTTCCTTTACCCGAATTTTTTATCTCAGACCATATCATATTTGCAGCTTTTGTAGCAATTCCGGGCAGAGGTTTTCTGAGGCATGTAACCGGAGATGACATCAGATCGAAGCCGGTGCCTTCCTCGAAAGAAATGAGCGCAATATCCTGGGGAACGCGAAGCTTTCTCTTCTGTAATAATCCCATAATCGGATAAACCAGATTTGCATGGAGAGATATAATGATATCGGCCCGGAACGGTGGCCGGAGAAATGTCTCTAATTGAGTAAAATCAATTTCATCATTAGATATTGATTTATCAAGTTCAACTATCACAGGTTTATTAATGTCCGGAATATGACAGAGTGCATCCTCAATTTCGTTAATCACAGGTAAATCGATTCTGACTGACCGATGATTTACGGCAATAACAATATTTTTATATCCCAGTTTTTGTACATGATTTGCTATCATTTGGGCGCCTGCAGTGATATCAGTATTAACCGAATTAAGACGACCTGTTCTATGGGTTTTTTCAAGTAAAATAAACGGATAATCTGTTGATCTGAGATTCCGGATTGTTAGCTCGTCTCCTGCTTCACCAAGAAGAATTAATCCGCTGAAAAATTTTCGGAATGGCCCAATCATCCTTTCAAATCGCTGATCGTCAGGATCTTTTGTAATGACTGAAAAACCAAATCCAATGCCAGCAAATGCTTTCTGAAGGAATGGTGCAATTCCCATCACAAAGGGATCGTTCAATGTTGGAACCACCATACCTATCACACCAGGAGTCTCTTCTACAGGTGACACAATGTTTTTTTCTGCAATGGAGCTGAAATAGCCCATTTGCCTGGCCAATGCAAGAACCTTTTCCTGTGTGTCTTTTCTTATACCATGCAGGTCTGCTTTATTATTCAGGACAAGAGAAACAAGTGTACCTGATACACCTAATTTAGCAGCTAAATCTTTGTTTTTAAATTTCTTCCCCATCTCCCAGAAAAAAGTAAGAACTAAATTAAATCTATTTTCCTAAAGAGGCACTTTAATTAGCAATTTTTAACTAAAAAAAAGCAAGACAGGGTAATATGCAAATGAAAGACTATTTCCTCGGATTAACGCCTCTTTGTTTGGTAGCTGCTTCCAATCGTTGCTGCCATTTTGATTTTGTAACAGGCTTTTTCTTATTTGCCTCCAGCGTTGCCAGAACTTTTTCTGCATTGATAAATCTCTTGGAGACAATGTTTTGTACCCAAGTTAACATATTTGCAAGAAAATAGTAATAAGTTAGCCCTGATGAAAAATTATTGAACATAAACATAAACATCACAGGCATCATATACTGCATCATTTTCATTCCGGGCTGGTCCGGGCTTGGAGAAGAGCCGGTCATCTTCATTGTAAGAAAAGATGAAGCAGTCATAAGCAATGTGAACAAGCTGAGATGATTTCCCAATAATGGAATTTTGAATGGGAAATTCAATATTGAATCATATGTTGATAAGTCGGTAGCCCATAAAAAATGCTCCTGTCTCAGCTCGATCGAAACAGGAAAGAACCTGAACATAGCGAAGAGAATCGGAAACTGCAGAAGCATTGGAAGGCAGCCTCCCATTGGATTGACTCCTGCCCTCTTATACAGGTCCATAGTTGCCTGCTGCTTTTTCACCGAATCTTCCTTTTTCGGGAATTTTTTCCCAAGCTCATCCACCAGAGGTTTTAGAACCGCCATCTTTGCAGTGGATTGGTATGATTTAAAAGTCAGCGGAAAAAGGACTATTTTGATCAGGATTGTAAGGATCAGGATTATAATCCCATAATTTCCAATATATTTGTTAAGCCAGTTAAATACCGGTATGATCACGAATCTGCTTATCCACCCTATAATGCTTTTACCCAGAAATACCAGCTTTTCCAGCTGAAGTCCTTCTTTTCGAAGAGTTGAAATATGGTTAGGACCGAAATACAACCTCATGCCGATTTTAGATTCAGCCCCGGGGGTGAATGGGACACCTAAATCAGATGTAAAAAAGCGTGTATATTTTCTCGTTGGCAGGATTGTTGATGATACTGACCCATTTGAAAAAAGGTCATCTGCAATTATAACTGAAGAAAAGAATTGATCCACAAATGCAACCCAGCTCAGTTTTGCATTAATATCAACTTTTTCCAGCTCTTTTTTCGATCTTAGCTTTAACCAAGTAACCTCATCCTGGTATAACTTATATTTTATTGTTGTATAGTTTTCTTCGTTTTGTCTTCCCCTCTCCTGCTGAGGGATGTTCATTTTCCATTCAAGTGAAATATTGTTTTGGTTAGATGGAAAAATGTTCTCCAGATTTTTCAGAGTTACTTCAAATGACAGGCTGTATTTATCAGGAGCAAGAGTATATTTATATTCAATATATTGTTCATCGGTGGCATGCAGCCTGAGACTTACACTTAAAGGCTCACTTGTAACCACGTATGATTTTTCATCCGAAACAGGCTTAAAGTAGAGGCTATTTGTTTGAATGGCTATATTGTCAGCAGTAAAGAAGTTGAAGCCAAAAACTGTAGAATCGCCTGAAAATAAGACCAATGGAAGTGAATCGTATGTCACATAGTCTTTCAGGCGGGCGGAATATACTCTCCCCCCTTTCAGAGAGATTTTGAGTTCAAGCTTATCATTTTCAAGTGTAATAAAACCATCTTCACCTTTTGCAGCATTTGCAAACTCTCCGTATTGACTTCCATCTTTTGGTATCGACTGAGGAGTAACTGGAGCAATGTTTTCAGATCCTGGTTTTACCTGAAGAGTATCTTTGATCTGAGAGTCCGGAGTAACTCCCAGCTTTTGGTTTATTTCTTCGATCTTTGCTGCTACATCGGGTCTATTTGGTTTGAATCTCAGTGCATTGAAATACTCTGTCCTTGCCTGTTCCAGATTTCCTTTTGCAACTTCTGATTCAGCTGCAGCAACTGCATTTTTAAAACCTTTAGTTGATCTTACATTACTATAAACACCAACGCCAATGAAGATCAAAATCATCAGAATAAATCCTATTATCGTATTCTTATCCATTCTTTTATATAAAAATTAATAAACCTGATGTCTCCTTCACAAACCCTATTTTCCGATACATGCTCTAATAAAATTTACAAACAGAGGATGAGGATTGATAACTGTACTGCTGTATTCAGGGTGAAATTGAACTCCTACAAACCATTTGTGATCAGCTATTTCCATTATTTCAACCAGATTTGATTCCGGATTGATCCCGACCGGCACCATCCCGCTCTTCCTGAAATCATCAAAATACTTATCGTTAAACTCATACCTGTGCCGATGACGCTCGACAATTTCTGTTTTACCATAAGCCTCATACGCTTTTGAGTTTTTGCTGATAATACATTTATAACCACCTAGCCGCATAGTTCCGCCTTTATCGATTATACTCTTCTGTTCTTCCATTAAATCAATCACAGGATATTTCGTTTTGTGGTCTATTTCAGTGGAATGAGCTCCTTCCATTTTCAAAACATTTCGTGCAAATTCAATGACAGCACATTGCATTCCCAGGCATATTCCAAAATAGGGGATATTATTTTCCCTTGCATATTTTGCTGTCAGGATTTTACCGTCAATCCCTCTCGAACCAAATCCCGGTGCTACGAGAATACCACTCAGCCCTTTAAGCTTATCGTCAATATTTTTTTCTGTAATATCTTCAGAATGAATTAATTTAACATCGACTTTGCATTCATTCATTGAACCGCTATGGATGAAGGATTCGGATATTGATTTATAAGCATCAGGAAGCTCAACATATTTTCCGACAAGTCCTACTTTGATTGAGTACTTTGGATTCTTCAGTTTAGTCAGAAACTCTCTCCATTCTGTAAGAGGAGGTTCTTTCCCGACCGGTAATGCTAATTTTCTCAATACTGTCTGATCGAGCTTTTCACCAAGCATTTTGATTGGAACTTCATATATAGTTGAAACATCAACTGATTCAACAACAGCATTTTCTTCAACA
>JAPLEC010000053.1 GCA_026391515.1 Bacteroidia bacterium
ATCAGGTCAGCTGAAGAGAATTCAATTGATGTTAAGAAGCTTATAAAAGAAATTAAGCATATCGGAACTTCTGTCATGGATGTTTATACTGGTGAACTTTCAGTTAAAAATATTTGCGGCGAAGTGAATGTATTCTTAGAAAAAGAATTACTCGAAAGTAAAAAAGCATTTGCGAAGTGGGCAGGCAGAAATTACAATGACTTCAAAATAATCACATTATCAGACACTTCACAATGGATGTTGAAATATCATAATAACGAAAAAAGATATGTTCATTTATTTCCTGCAAGATTAAGTCCGCATTCTTTTAGAGTAAAAGCCAATACACTTAAATCTGCAATACTTTACTACATAATAATAGGTAAGGATTATATTTCCCGCTATGACCTGAATCGTGCCAGGGCACTGCTTGGTTTATCACCTGTAAAAGGACCGGATGAAGCAGAGGCTATTACGGAAATGATCGAAATGCTGAGAGGATAATTGAAAAGGGTGTCTCCTGATATACCCTCTTCTTGACTTCTATTTAAAATTTGCTTAATTTTATTAGCAAATTGCTGAAAATGAATCAAAATCCAAATTTTATGAAACAGAAATTTTTCTTTATTCAATTTTTGGTCTTGTTGCTGAGTCCGGGAATTATTTCAGCACAGGATCCGTTGCTCGATATACTCGAAAAAGAACTGAATCGGGAATTCTCTGAACTGAAAAAGCAGGAAATACCTACATACTTTCTGAGTTACCGTGTTGCAGAACAATCTGTTCTTGATATATACGGTTCTTACGGATGTCTTGACAGGATCCAGCGTAATAATACCCGGCAGCTCACAACGATGCTGCGCGTCGGATCTCCTGAACTCGACAATTTTCATGAACTGAGGGGCACAAGTTCTTATATTTCTCAGACAAGTCAGCAGTTGCCTGTCCTCAATGACGCCAGTGCAATCAGCCAGATTCTCTGGCAATCCACCAACGATCAGTATTTTCAGGCGATCCAGAAACTTACCCAGGTAAAGGGAAATATTGCCGTAAATGTTGCACAGGAGGACAAATCACCCGATTTTTCGGAAGAGCCAGCCTCTCAATATATCGATAAATTGATGAAAACAACAATCGATAAAAGTACCGAAGAAAACCTGGTCAGTAAAGTGAGATTATATTCAAAAGCCTTTGCCGACAGCAAAAGCATTTTCAGTTGTTCAGTCCGGTTTAATATCAATTTTGAACGGGATTATTATGTTTCATCGGCAGGTTCAAAAATTGCCGAAAACCATCCAAGGATAACGTTGTCAGTCTATGGTTATACTCTTTCTGATGATGGTATGGATATGCCACTGTATAAAACCTATTTCGCAAATGACCTGAAAGAGCTTCCGAAAGATGAGACTGTTCTGACCGATATTAATGAGCTTGTAAAAAAACTTGAGGCTCTCAGGGTTGCTCCCGTTGTTGAGCCGTACAGCGGACCTGCATTGTTATCGGGCTCTGCAACCGGTGTTTTCTTTCATGAGATATTCGGCCACAGGGTTGAAGCTGCAAGGATGAAAAGCGAGAATGATGCCCAGACCTTTAAAAATAAAGTCGGTCAGCAGGTTCTCAACAAAAACCTTACTGTGGTCTTCGATCCAACCATTAATATTTACAAAGGGTTCATCCTCAATGGTTCGTATAAGTACGATGACGAAGGTGTGAAAGGCAAAAGAGTTACGGTTGTAACCAAGGGGATCCTGACCGATTTTCTTTCAAGCAGGACACCTATAGCCGGTTTTCTCAAGTCGAACGGACATGGCAGAGCTCAGACCGGACTAAATCCAGTTGCAAGGCAATCGAACCTGATCGTGGAATCCGACCAGATCCTTTCGGAACCAGAGTTGCGGAAACTTTTTGTGGAGGAACTAAAGAAACAGAACATTCCTTTCGGGTATTATTTTAAGGAAGTCTCCGGTGGATTTACTTCGACTGGGCGCTTGACACCAAACGCATTCAATGTCACACCCCTTGATGTTTACAGGGTTTATTCCGACGGAAGACCTGACGAACAGGTGCGCGGAATAAATCTCGTCGGAACGCCTCTGGCCATGTTTTCGGAAATTGAGGCAGTCGGTGGTGAATATGGATTGTTTACCGGAATCTGCGGAGCAGAGTCAGGGGGAGTACCTGTGGCTTCTGTCTGTCCGATGATGTTTGTCAAAAAAATCGAGATCCAGAAAAAAGCAAAATCTACAAATACAAATCCGATACTTGACAGGCCTTTTTAATGTCTGTCGATTTTAAAATCATAATCTTACTATCATGAAAAATCTGAAAATATATCTGGTACCGGTTCTTTTTGCAGCCGGTTATTCCCTCTCTGCACAGGACACCGGGAAAGCTATCCATCAGGCAATGGAACAGGAGATATCGAGGAATATGCAGAATCTCCATCTTGCCGGAATGAAGGATCCTTTTTATATCGGGCTGAATGTGGTAGATGTCAATATGCTGGCAATCAACTCTTCGATGGGTGCCCTGGTAAAAATAACCGAGAGCCCGAACCGGTATACCTTTAATAACGCGGTACTGGTTGGCGATTACAACAGCAATAATCTGAATTACACTGATCCCAGGGCAGCAACATATTATTTGCGCACTGCCGGATCACTTCCTCTTGATAACTCAGTATCAGAGATTCAGCGCAAGCTATGGTTATCATTTGACAGGGCTTATAAGCTCTCGGCAGAAAACTATGAATCGAAGCAGTCTGCCCTGAAGAGCGGCACTCAGACTGACGATGTTGCAGGATTGCCTGATTTTGAGCCTGGAGAAAAGATTCTGATTGAAAAACCTGAAATTTCCCTTAGGTTCAATAACGAGGCTCTAATTAAATATGCCAATGAGATTTCACTTGCACTTAAATCCTACAGGTTTCTTTCCAATTCATGGGTTAAAATAACCGGCTACAAGGCAAACATTTATTATTCAAATTCTGAGGGTTCAAAAGCTACTTATCCAGCTTTCATTCTACGCCTGGTGGTAAATATAGAAACTTATGCTCCGAACGGAGAGCTGCTGGAATCATATAAGGCCTGGCACTTCCTTAATGAGGCTGATCTGCCGGCAAAGGAATTGGTTATCATGGATGCTCAGTCCATGGCTGAAGCACTTAATGAATTGAAGAGCGCTCCGGTCTTTGATGATGTGTATATAGGGCCTGTGCTTTTTGAAGATCAGGCAGCAAGTGAGGCGGTGCGCAAGACTATGTTTTATGCGAAGAATGAAAATCTTCTTGCATTCAGGAAACCCGTAATGGGAGGTCCAGCCGGAGCTCAATCCACTCAAAACAGAACTCCGCTTGACGACAGGATCGACAAAAAAGTATCTCACGAGGATTTGAACGTGAAAGCCAGACCGGCGCTGACAGAGTATAACGGAATTCACCTTATAGGATCATATCCGGTTGATATGGATGGCAGTATCCCTCCACAGGAAGTTGTCTTGATTGAGAACGGAATATTGAAGAATCTACTGTGCGGAAGAACTCCTACGGCCAGAATGAAAATTTCAAATGGTCATCTCAGGGTTCCTTTCGATATGCCAAATCCTTTGATAGTTCCGGGAGTAATTGAAGTTGGTTTCAACAACGGCCTTTCAAAGGAGGACCTGAAGAAAAAATTGCTCGAGATGGCACAAAGCGAAGGTCTTGATTATGCTATGATTATTAGGGAAATGACTCCAAATCAGTCAGAACCGAGAAGAGTTTACAAGGTTGATGTGAAGACGGGGAAGGAAGAACTCGTCAGATCGGTTGGTTTTAAAGGACTCATTTTTAATGATTTAAGGAAGATTATCGGAGCCGGCAATCAGAAGATAGTCATGAATACAACTGCAGGTGAGGATCTGCAGCATAAGTTTGATTACGTGACCGGGTGTCCGGCAACATTTATTACTCCTGATGCTTTCCTTTTCAAAGATATTGAAATTAGCAAGTCGACCAAATCAATTCTGACCAAGTCACCAATTGTAAAAAATCCTCTTGAATTATAACCGGTCTTTGACTTTTAACTTTTAACATGAGAAGGCGCCATTGAGCGCCTTTTCGTGATCCCGGAGAGATAGGATGCCAATAGGTTATCTATTGACTATTTCTGCCCGGCAGCAGCCTTTTTTGCTGCTTTGAGATGAAG
>JAPLEC010000295.1 GCA_026391515.1 Bacteroidia bacterium
GGGATATCATATTCTTGTTAATTACAAATCAAACGAAGTTGAAGCTCAGCAAACACTTAACATGATTAAACAAGCCGGCGGAACAGGAGAACTTTTAAAATTCGATGTTTCTGATCCTCAGCAGGTTGAAGCTGCTATCAATAAGTGGAGTGATGCAAATAAAGAAGAATATATTGAAGTTCTCGTAAATAATGCAGGCATCAGAAAGGATACTCTTTTAATGTGGATGGAGGATAAGCACTGGCATGATGTAATGAATACAAATCTTGATGGATTTTTTTACGTGACCAGGGCGCTGATTAAAAATATGCTCGTAAAAAAATATGGACGGATAATTAATATTGTTTCATTATCCGGTTTAAAGGGCCTGCCGGGACAGGTAAATTATTCAGCTGCAAAAGCCGCTGTTATCGGAGCTACTAAAGCATTGGCTCAGGAGATTGGCAAAAAGAATGTTACTGTAAATGCCGTGGCTCCCGGTTTTATTAGGACAGACATGACCAAGGATTTAAATGAGAATGAATTAAAGGGTATGATTCCGCTTAACCGGTTCGGATTACCGGAAGAAGTAGCTGAGGTAGTTTGTTTCCTGGCATCTGAAAAATCGTCATATATAACAGGTGAGGTAATATCGGTTAATGGTGGATTATATACATAATATTATTGTATTTTTAGTGTGAAATGAACAGGGTTGTAATTACCGGTATTGGGATTTATTCTTCAATTGGGAAAAGCCTCGAAGAAGTAAAAAACTCTCTCTATCAGGGGAAATCAGGAATAATCCTTGATCCTGAAAGAAAAAGCTTTGGCTTCCAGTCCGGATTGACAGGAAAACTCGAACGTCCTCAGCTTAAGGGAATTCTTGATCGCAGATCGCGTGTATGTATGCCACAGCATGCTGAATTTGCATACATGTCCACCATTGAAGCGCTTAAAACAGGAGCTATTACCCCTGAATACCTTGAACAGAACGAAATGGGAATCCTTTTCGGTAACGACAGCTCGACTCCTGCGGTAATTGAATGTGTTGATATTATCCGGCAGACAAAAGACACTTCAATGGTTGGTTCGGGATCTGTATTCCAGTCAATGAACTCATCGGTTACAATGAATCTATCTGTGATCTTCCATTTGAGAGGTGTCAACTTTACGGTCAGTGGTGCATGCGCCAGCGGATCACATGCTATCGGAATAGGTTATTTTATGATCCGGCACGGATATCAGAATATGATCATCTGCGGAGGATCACAGGAGGTAAACCTGTTCTGTGTAGGCAGCTTTGATGCGCTCGGAGCTTTTTCAAAAATGGAATCAGCACCGGAAAAAGCTTCAAAACCTTTCGATAAAAAAAGGGATGGACTGGTACCAAGCGGTGGTGCAGCAACAGTGATCCTTGAAGATCTGGATCATGCTATTAAAAGAGGAGCCCCGATTTTTGCCGAAGTCATTGGTTATGGATTCTCATCCGACGGCGTCCATATTTCCGTTCCCGATGTGAATGGACCGATCAGAGCCGTCTCAATGGCCCTGAAAGATGCAGGAGTCGGTCCTGAAAAAATAGATTATATTAATGCACATGCTACTTCGACCCCCATCGGCGATCAGAATGAAGCTAAAGCAATTGATAGTGTTTTTGGCAAATATAAACCTGTTATTTCATCAACAAAATCAATGACCGGACATGAAATGTGGATGGCCGGAGCAAGCGAGGTAGTCTATTCTATATTGATGATGCAAAATTCTTTTATTGCACCAAATATTAATTTTGAAGAACCGGACGAGTTTACCGGGAAACTTAATATTGTAACTAAAACTATTTCAAAGGATATTGATATATTTCTTTCAAATTCTTTCGGATTTGGAGGAACTAATTCTTGCTTAATTATTAAAAAGTTTCATTAACTTAGTGATCATTTTTATTTTATGGATAGGGATAACATAATTAAGACTATAAACGGTCTCTTGATTGAGGAATTTGAGATAGATGAATCAGCTATAAAACCCGATGCTCGCCTGAAAGATGACCTTGGTCTGGAAAGCCTTGATTTTGTTGACATTGCCGTGATTGTTCAGAAAGAATTCGGATTAACCCTGAAGGGAGAGGAAATGACCTCTATCAGAACACTTCAAAATCTTTACGATTATATCTTTAACTGTATCCAAAAGAAATAACTTAATGTGGCAACCTGGAAAGGTAAAACACGCGGTGGATTAACAGGGTATAAAATTTTTGTCGCTGTACTTAGATACTCTGGCCTTTCTGCTGCATACTTTTTATTATATTTCGTTGCTTTTTATTTCTTCCTGTTCAATCCAAAATCGTTCATCACTATTTTCCGTTTCTACCACCAAAAGCTTGGATTTAGCTTTTTCAGATCAATAGCTTTTATTTACCGAAATTATTATTCATTCGGTCAGGTGCTGCTTGATAAGATTGCCGTTATGGCAGGCTTCGATGCAAAGTTTGATTTTACTTTCGAAGGCGAAGAGCATCTTCTAAAAATGGCTGAAGAAAAAACTGGCGGTCTGCTCATAAGCGCTCATTTAGGTAACTTTGAAATGGCAGGATACATGCTCGAACGGATCAAAACCAATGTCAATATAATAATGTACGATGCCGAACACGAGAAAATCAAAGACTACCTTTCTTCAATTACAAACAGGAATTTCAACATTATTGTATTAAAAGAGGATAATTCTCATATCTACGAGATTAACAAAGCCTTTCGTGAAAAACAAATCGTTTGTATCCATGGTGACAGATTTGTGAAAGGCAGCAAAACAATGGCTGCCGATTTTCTTGGTGATAAAGCATATTTCCCTACAGGTCCTTTCTATATGGCTATGAAGTTCAATGTGCCGGTTTCATTCGTCTTTGCAATGAAAGAAAAGAAAAAGAGCTATCACTTCTATGCGTCACCTCCTGTACGTTATGAGCAGCAAGGTATTCAGCAGAAGAGAGACCAAACCATACTGAAAATCATTAAAGGTTATATTTGCGAGATGGAAAAAACGATCAGGAAATACCCGACACAGTGGTTTAACTATTATGATTTCTGGGAGAGAAATGAGCAGTAAGAAACTGATACTGGCTTCAGCCAACAGGCATACAGATCCATACCCGGTGTATCCACTGGGAATTTCTTATCTGCATTCATTTTTATCGCAGCAAATGCCTGATCTTAAGATATATATATTCGATTTTCTGACAGGCTCTTATGAAGACTATATTCAATTACTAACAGAAGCTAAACCTGATTATGTTGGCATTTCCCTGCGCAATATCGACGACGTCAATATTTATAAGAAGGAAAGCTTCCTCAATCATTATAAGCAAATTATTGAGCATACCAGAAAGCACAGCAAATCGGTGATAATTATCGGAGGTTCAGGATTTTCTATTTATCCGGGACTTCTTTTTGAAACTCTTGAACCTGATTTTGGAATTTATGGCGAAGGCGAAATAAGTCTTAATCAATTAATAACGGCGCTGGAGAATGGGGTAGATTATACTTTCATAAGCGGTCTGGTTTACAAACACGGGGGACAGATAATAGAAAACAAAAGAGACCATTATTTTCAAACTCCTGTTCTCTCCTTTGATGACACTCTCACAGATTACTATTGGAAAAACAGCGGAATGCTCAATATTCAAACCAAACGAGGATGTCCGTATAAATGTATTTATTGCACATATCCGCTGATAGAAGGTCATAAAGTGCGCACCCTTGATCCGGATCAGATTGTAAAGACATTGTCGGATCTGGTCCGGACGAAAAAAATTGACTATGTTTTTTTTACCGATTCCATTTTCAATATAAATAATGAATTTAATTATGACCTGGCTGACAAGCTTATTGCCGCTGAATTAAAAATCCACTGGGGGGGATATTTTAATTTTGCAAACATCGACAGGAAGCTTTTGGAGAAGTTGAAGCAAACAGGTCTCCGTCATATTGAGTTTGGCACCGACTCGTTGTCGGATACAATCTTAAAGAAATATGAGAAGCCTTTTACGGTTGCCGATATTTTCAGAATTTGCGATTATTGTAATCAGCTTGATATTGATTTTGCTCATTTTCTGATACTTGGAGGGTATGGTGAAACCGAGGAAACGCTTAATGAAACATTCGAAAACTCAAAAAAGATAACAAGGTCGGTATTCTTTCCTTTTATCGGACTCCGGATTTACCCGGGTACAAAACTTCATAAAATTGCTATCCGCGAGAAAATTGTGAAAGAAGGCGATCCTATCCTTGAACCTGTATATTATGTATCGAAAGATATCGATCTGGCAACTATGAAAATAAAAGCAAAGCAGACCGCGAAACAATGGATATTCCCCGATGACAATCTTGGCGACATTATGATACGGATGCGACAGAGGGATAAGAAAGGTCCGCTTTGGGAATATTTAATAAAATGACAATCAGACAATCAGGCATTTAGACATTGACACATGGACCCCTCAGAATATAATATCATAGATCTCATTCCACAGCGACCGCCGATGGTAATGATTGATCAGCTTACTTATACCGATGAGAAATCAGCGAGGGGGAGATTAACCATTAAAGAATCAAACCTGTTTAGTCATAATGGTAAATTGCAGGAGGCTGGTTTGATAGAATTTATTGCACAGACTGCAGCTGCCTATAAAGGTTATCTGAGCCTTTCAAGAAATCAGTTAGTAAGAAGGGGTTTTATAGGATCAGTTAAGAATCTTGTAATTCATTCATTACCAGAAATTAATACTGAAATACAATCAGAGATAATTGTCGATACAGAGTTATTAGGCTATACGATTATAACCGGCAGGGTTTTTCAGCAAGATAAAATGATTGCAGAATGTGAGATGAGGGTACTTTTGGAAAGCGCTAAATGAAAATAAATTAATTATAGATTCCTGGTTTGAAAATTTAAATTCATTCCTTTTTAACTTCCCGTCAGAACTACTTTTTCAGGCCACGGAATATTTTTTGAACTGCCCCATAATTTGCTGATGAAATCAATTGAAAACCAGTCTTCGAATGCATGAAGCCAGTAAGCACCTTTGTCTGTAAGAACTATCTGTTGACCGTCATCCTTCAGAAATCCAATGCGTGATAAAAATTTCATTTCCTTTCCGTACTTGCTGTCAAAACTTGTCTTAAATCTTTTCTCAAAGTCATTTTTCCGGAACCTGGTTTCATAAATACGCCAG
This sequence comes from Bacteroidia bacterium, assembly GCA_026391515.1. Taxonomy (GTDB): domain Bacteria; phylum Bacteroidota; class Bacteroidia; order Bacteroidales; family VadinHA17; genus LD21. Next base: position 5,204 of record JAPLEC010000295.1, read on the forward strand.
TAAAGCCAGCCTGCCATCTGCATATTTTCGGTTAAATCAACTGAAAGCGCAACGGGTATTTTGTTCTGCTCAAGGGATTTAATGTACTCGGTGACATTGAAGGTATTCAGGAAAAAGATATCGTTAAGATAGCTACCTCCGCTTGCACCCAGTCCAAGGTAAAGCGGAACTGTGACTGAACAATATTTTTCCGTTCCCTTTCTTGTAAATGCCCAGACCGAAGACCTGTAAAAACCTGAATCATAGAATATATTCTCCAGGATGCTAAGCATTTTACGTCTTTTTAATAATAACGGTATGCCTGATTCATTTTTTATTGAGTTTTGCCCCATTTTAGTATAAGGAAACCGGAATAACGGGTAAGTGGCAGCCTGTTGAACACCCATACTGACAAGGCCATTTCCGGCCTGCTCAATTTCCTTGTAGGTTTGACCGGGCAGCGCAAAAATAAAATCGACATTTACACATTCAAATCCCGTGTTCACCGCTCTATCAACAGCTTGTTTAACTTCACTGGCTGAGTATGATCTGTTCAATGTATTTAAATGCCTGTCCTGTAATGCTTCAACTCCAACACTGAGGTACTTTACTCCAAGGGATTTGAGAATGTTCATGTTTTCCTGGCTTAAATCATTAGGGTGACTTTCAATATGAACATGGCATTTCATATTGAAAGATTTATAAATATGGTTTATGATCTGTTCAATGCCATTGCCAAGCATTGTAGTAGGAGTGCCACCACCAATATAAAAAGAGGTGACAGGCCTGCTGCCTGCTATTGAAGCATAATAATCTATTTCCTTAATGACTGAAGCCGTATATCTTTTTACTAAATCGTCCTGGTAAAGTTCTTTATTATAGGGGCAGTAAGGACAAATGTATCGGCAGAACGGGATATGAAGATATATGCCTAACTCATTAATATTCTGAAATTTAACATGTAAATTATCCACTGAAGGAGGATTGTTTTCCATTATAAAACGGCTTGCCCCTGTTATTCGTTTGAAGATTCTATTTTGCAGATAATCCCTCAACATATAATCATTTTAGAAATATTTCAGAGCATTTCGAATTGAAGAAATCTTGAATTTCAGTACCTGGTCAATTTCTGCATAACTTAAATAGCCGCAATCCTTGCATAAATCCTCATTACCAGAAAACCTGCAGCATGAATATTTCTTTCCTCCTTCGTATATCTGGCAGATGGTCAATGGCCTTTTCCAGGTGTTTCTTAAAGCCGATCTCAAACCTGCTCTGGAATTTAAAATCTTGTACTTGTTTTTATTCTTAATTAATCTGTTTAAGATCTCTTTTTTATCAGTCTTATTTACAAACAACTCATCGTATCCGTAATATGGAGAGTGGAAATAGAAAAATATTCCCCTGATCTGTTTCAAACCATTAATGAATTCACAGAAATCCAGGATTTCATTTTTATTATAGTTATTGATAGTGAAGTTGATAAGTAGTGAAGGGTGCTTTGATGACCTGATATTTTGCATTATCATGTCGAAAGTTTTTCCCCTTATTAAATCATGTGTTTTTTGAAGACCGTCGAGGCTGATAAAGACAGTATCGGCTGAAGTATCCAGTGGATAGGTGCCGTTTGTATAAATTATTGTTGCCAGGAAACCCTTATCTTGTGCATATTTGACAACGTCGTCAAGCTGATATTCATGATCCCTCCAGAGAAATGGCTCGCCTCCTTCAAAATAGATGGTTCTCCCTCCTTCGTCATAAAAGGAATCGATCACACTTTTAGATTCCTCAAAACTCAGGTTGCAAGCAGGCCTATCTGTTATTCTGCAATGGAGGCAATTCAGGTTGCAATTATTATGCATGACCAGACCGCAGATGAGAGGTTTCTTTTCTTTCAAGAACCTGTATGTTGTAACGTATTTTAGTCCGAAAAAGAGATGTTTAACTTTTAGAGGTTTATCTGGAAGCATAATAAAAACCCTATTTCATTCGACTCTGCAATATATATTAATTAAACTTGACCAGATCAATACTTCCATCTAATAAAATCATGTTTAAAAGCTGGTATAGTAGAATGCAAAAATAAAAATGGTATAGATATTTTATGATATTTGAAAAACTCGTCTTATTTTTGCGGCTCGATAAAGTCCACCTTCGCATAGGCTTCGGCGGAGGAGGAATCGCCTTCGCTAAAGCTACGGCGATCAATACGGGGTGTAGCGCAGCCCGGTTAGCGCATCTGGTTTGGGACCAGAGGGTCGCAGGTTCGAATCCTGCCACCCCGACAAACGAAAAAGCCTGGCACAAAAGTGCCGGGCTTTGTTTTTCCTGTGCGTTGAAAACTTGTTTTCATAAGCATAAGGAAAACAAAGCCCGGAATGAGCGCAGCGAATGAAAGGCTTTTTCTTTTATTCAACCCCACACCAGGATCATGAAATAATCCTGCTCAAGTCCC
>JAPLEC010000036.1 GCA_026391515.1 Bacteroidia bacterium
AAGAAACCTCACCGATGAATTGTTCATTTTCATCAACAACCGGGAGTTGATTGATTTTCTGCTCTTTCATTTTCAGAAGAACATCTCTGATTGTCTCATCCGGAGATACCGTGACCGGTTGTTTTGACATAATCTCCTCAACACGGGGAACATCTCCAAATTGCAGCGAGCGAGAATCAGGTTTGTCAAAAGATTGAAGTGAGGTGAGCGGCGGGGATAACAATACAATAGTATCAGACTCTGTAATCACCCCAAGCAGCTGTGTCGGTTCTGTACTATCCATCACCCACACATGATCCTTCTGAATCAAAAGAGAAAGCACAGTTTCAATATCAGTTTTTTCATCGACACATGGTAAATCAGACTTCGTCAGCATGATATCTTTTACCTTCAGTTCATAGAACTCGTGTAAAGAATTTTTCTTCTCGCACATCTTCTCCGTACATGAATTCATCTTAGAATATTTAAAATCTCTCAGCATCATATCACATGCTTTTTATACACGTGTCTTATACGTTGTACGATCAATGGGATGCTTGCTCTATGCTGCTTGAAATCACCGTAGCAATAATATTTGCTAAGATGTTCAGCATCGTATTCGAAAAAATAAAGCAGCCAGGAGTTATAGGGGAAATCCTTGCAGGAGTCCTCCTTGGCCCTTGTGTTATCGGCCTCTTCTCAGGATCATCAATCTCCATACTAAATACACAGATTATTCAATTCACCCTTGATTTAACAACCCCTGAGTTTAAACAAATCGCCTTCATCGGTGCTGTCTTTCTCTTATTTATCGCTGGACTTGAAACAAATCTAAGTGATTTAAAAAAAACAAAGAAAGCAGGGATAGGCGTCGGCATTTTCGGCGTAATTATCCCATTTCTTTTTGGATGCATCGTAGGCACTGCATTTCATCTGTCTCTGATACAAAGCATGGCGATAGGAACAATTTTTTTAGCGACATCAACAACCATCGCTATCAGAGTTCTATCCGACATGGATTTATTATCATCTCGTGTCGGGTTAACACTCCGCACCGCACTAGTTATCAACAACCGGTTTAGGAATCTGTTTTTTATTTGCCGCATTTGCAGAAAACATGGGACTCACAGCGATTATCGGAGCGTTTATCGCTGGGATCTTTATCAAAAAAACACCACAGGCAGCGATCATCGCTGATTACATCAAAACCATTGGGTACGCATTTTTTGTCCCCCTCTTTTTCGTATGGGTCGGGGCAAGCTTAAACTTTTTAAGCCTTTTCCAATCAAATCAGATGGCATCTATTCTCCTGTTCTGTGCCGCGTTTATCGTCTTTTCGATGCTTGGCAACTTTATTGGCAGTGCCCTTGGCGCACGAATAGGCGGGTTAAAACGTAGAGAATCAATCAGTGTCGGATTTGGGATGATGCCCATAATGGGAGTCGCGTTGATTTTCGTCACAACCGGCATTGAACGAGGGATATTTGGCGACCCAACAGGGTTTCTCGCCAATCAAATGCATACAGCGACCCTGTTTCTGATCTTCACCAGCTGTTTTGTCAGTCCTTTGCTTTTCAAACGAAGTATGGGGTCTCATCTGTATAAGAAAACAGGAAGTACAAAAACAAAACTATCTTCCTATCATCATCCCCACTGCTCAGAATGTTTCCAACCCTTACGATTAAACCCGTTGAATAACAAATGGTACTGCGAAACCTGTCAGGACTACAGAGAGATACATAAAAAAACACCATCGCATGCCAAAGGAAAAATAGACAAAAACATCAAATACATCATCGGAGCCGGAACTATTCTCTTATGTGCGTACGTGATTCAGACTTCCATCGCAATGACATTCTTTGAAAAAGTGTCAGCGATCATTGGAATCTTCCTTGGAACAACACTCGCTTTCTTAACTCTTAATCTTCTTTTCTCAAACCAAAAAACCATCAGCTAATAAAAAAAACTACAGCTTCTTTACTAACGTTTAAATTCCATGAATCTATAGACGACAAAACAGAGGCAGACGTATGCTTGATTTCAATTACGCGATTTCAACAAAAATCTTTTTTGGGAAAAATAAAATTGAAAAACTCGGTGAAGAACTCAGACACTATGGGAAAAATATCCTGTTTGTCTACGGTGGAGGAAGTATTAAAAAAAGCGGGTTATATGATTCGGTGACGAATATCTTTACGAGAAATTCTATCGTCTATCACGAGCTTTCTGGTGTGCAACCTAATCCCCGGATCACCAGTG
>JAPLEC010000360.1 GCA_026391515.1 Bacteroidia bacterium
CAGGCCAATGAGATTCTGTCTAAAACAGTTTCAAGAGAAAAAGGAAAATCTGAAGCAACTAAAAAAACAGAAACAATTCCGGTCGAAGAAAAAGATGTTGACTATTACAAAGTTGAAGATAAAATGGCTGCTCCTGCGGCAGCTATGATAAAACAGGAACCTGTGCAGGCTGTTTTGGATGATTCACTTGTTGTTATCGGATACGGCGATGCAGAAAGAGCAAAAGCAGAAGCTGCTGCAGGTAAAGTCGAATTTGATCAGAGCGGATATTTGCCTCCCCAACCGGTTAATGGAAAAGACAGCTTCGATAAATATATTGAAGAAAATATCAGGAAACCTGCGACTTTAGGTGAGGGTGAAAAAGCTATTGTGGTTATAAGCTTCCTTGTTAAAAACACCGGTGCCATTGACAGTATAAAGGTCTTACGCAGTCCCGGAAATGAGTTTTCAGAGGAAGCAAAGAGGTTAATTATGGATGGACCGAAGTGGAAACCAGCTGAGAGTAATCGGGTCAAAATTGACGATGAGATCAGGTTAAGAATTATTTTTAAATAGAAAATATCTTTGTGCTCTTATTTTTATCTTCGTGCCCTTCGTGGTTAAAAGAAAGGTATATTTAACCACAAAGAACACAAAGGAGAATCACAAAGGACACAAAGAAAAGACAATTTATATGATTAGCCGATTAAGAACACTATCATTTTTTTTATTATTATTAATACCTGCTGAATTTAAAATCACCTCTCAACCTGTCGATTCTGAATCCTTTAAGTCAAATACTAGGTTCAGCTTTTACTCATTCGAAAAACAAGGTGAGCTTCTTCTTCATGTACCACAAAATCTTTTATACTCAAACATAGAAGTCAATTTTAAAATTAACGGTTCTGATGCTGGAACATGGAAAGGAATTCCAGGTAAGAAAATATTACGAATTCCATTCGATCTTGATCTTCAACCTGCTGTGTATAAGATAATTACAGAAATCTCTGTTAAAGGAAAGAGTCTAAAATATCAGGCTTCTTCCGATCTTTTAATTTTAAAATATAAGCCTAACGAAGTTAAAACTGACCGGCTTACCGGCGGTCTGATTGTAAACAAGAAACAATTCTTCCCATTCGGATTCTATTGTTATTCACCAGTTTACCCTACTCTTCCTGAAGAAGAGGTTGTTAAAGGCTTTAATATGATTTCGCCCTACCAGAAGATATTGCCTGAAACCTTTAGTGAAAGAAAAGCTTATATGGATCGCTGTGCGCAGCTTGGAATGAAGGTGCATTATAACCTTCTTTCTGTTTCAGGAGGCGGAGGTGTAGGTTCAAGAATTGAGGGTCTTTCTGAAAAACAAAAAAAGGAACGGCTAATAAATGAGATCTCAGCTTTTAAGGATCATCCCGCACTGCTGGCATGGTATATCTCCGACGAGCCTACCGGTAATGGAATTATGCCGGATTCACTCCTGAAAGTCTATAACATTATTAAGGAAAACGATCCATGGCATCCTGTCTCGATTGTATTTATGGCTCCTTTCATGTTGTCAAAAAAATATTCAGATGCGCTTGATATTGTGATGGCTGATCCTTATCCAGTTCCGGACAGCCCTATTACTCTTGCCGGCGATGTTGCAGATCAGCTTTCAAAAGAATTTACTGGCAGCAAACCTGTCTGGATAGTCCCCCAAGCCTTTGGCGGAGGTGAATGGTGGAGCCGGGAGCCTTCACTGCAGGAATTAAGATCAATGACATACCAGTCAATAATTAATGGTGCAAGAGGTATTCAATATTTTGTAAGACAAGGACTTAGTTTATTCCCTAAATCTGCAGCCACATGGGGTGAATGCGGCAGAATGGCCGTCGAAATTGCAGAGCTGACTCCATGGCTCCTGTCGGATGAAGAGACAATTCCTGTAAGGGCGGGATCAAAAAATATTGCAGTATCATCTGCAGTTCATGATGGTCAGCTGATGATAATTGCTGTAAACAAAACAAATTCTCCTCAAAGAGCAGACTTTTCACTTTCAAAATCACTTTCGGGGAAAGCAAAAGTTTTATTTGAGAATCGGAGTGTTTCTATGATCAGAGGTATTTTTTCTGATATGCTTTCAGCCTTCGGTTCACAAGCTTACCTTGTCGATTTGAAACCAAGGAAAGAAACTGTAAAATTTTGGATTTATAACCTTGCCAAAGATCCCGGTTTCGAAGATGTTTCAAGTCCGGGTGTGCCCGCCTCATGCTATGCCCGTAACGGAGGCGACAGAGGTGCAACTTATTTCCTCGATACACGGGAGAATATCGAAGGCAATCATTCAGTAAGGATAGTTACACCTAAGAATAACAACAGCATTAAGCTAAGATGTTTTCCTGTATCTGTCAGGAACGGGGCAACTTATTATATTTCAATATGGGCAAAAACTGATCCTGAGCAAAGAAATTCTGATGACTTTGAAAAAAATAAACCTCAATATTTTGAGATTTCATTGGGAGATTATGGAACAACAAGATTTACGTTGAGCAATGAATGGCAGAAATTTGTAACATCTGTTACAGTTCCATATTATAACGATCTGCCTCCGAAAACAAATGTTATCTTACAGATGCCATCGGCAGGTGTCGCATGGTTTGATATGCTACAAGTGGCTGAAGGAATTGATATAAATCAATGTGTCAATCCGGAATTGAAATATGAGTGATTTTTTTACACTGAGAGACACAGAGAAGCACAGAGAACCACAGAGAAAATCCTCTGTGCAACTCTGTGCAAGTTCTTAATTCTAAATAAAATATAACCTTCAATATGAAAAATATCCTTAATCTGTTTCTAACAATTTCAATTATAATATTTTCCAGATGTTCAATCAAAAAGGAAAATATAAATTATAAAGGGAATACCGCTCCTTTAAAACAAAACGCTTATATCAAATTACCTCTTGGTTCAATTAAACCAGAGGGTTGGCTTAAGGCTCAGCTTGAAGCACAGGCTACAGGACTCACAGGCAATATAGATGATTTCTGGCCCGACCTTTCAAACAATGCCTGGCAAGGAGGTACCGGCGATGCCTGGGAAAGAGGCCCTTATTTTCTCGATGGACTTGTCCCGCTTGCTTATCTTCTTGACGATAACCATCTCAAAGAAAAAGTAAAAAAATGGATTGAACCAATCCTTGCAAGCAGCAGAGATTCCGGATGGTACGGCCCTCTGAAAAATAAGGATCGCTGGCCGCTGGCTGTGGCTAACAAAGTTTTAATGCAGTATTACGAAGCCACTTCTGATGCCAGAGCTCTCAATATCCTTACAAAATATTTCAGATATATTCACGATACGCCTCCCGACTGGCCTGATAAGGACTGGCGCGGTGTCAGAGCAATGGAGAATGCTGTCACCGGTTACTGGCTCTATCGCCAGACAAAAGAGCCGTGGATCCTTGAGGCAATCGAATCGATACAAAAAAACTGCCGTGACTGGACTGCCTATTATGAAAAATTTCCATGGGATTCTGCAGCGTTTGCCGATAAGAAGATACCTCTTCAATGGAAGGAAGATGGCTTGACTGCTCATGGCGTCAATAATGCAATGGCTATCAAATATCCCGGACTATGGTACCAGCAATCAGGTGACTTAAGGTATAAAAATGCAGTTTTTGCAGGCATTAAAAAATATGATATCAACCATGGCCAGACAGGTGGAATATTCTCATGCGACGAGCATCTTTCAGGAAACTCACCAGACAGAGGTACAGAATTTTGCTCTGTCGTTGAGTACATGTTTTCGATGGAAGAATTATATGAAATCTTTGGTGAAAACAGCCTTGCTGACCGGCTTGAATTGCTCACATTCAATGCATTACCTGGTACTACCACACCTGATATGTGGGCGCATCAATACGACCAGCAGACAAACCAGGTGCTGGTAAACAGTGCAAAAAGAGATTGGACATCAAACGGGAATTACTCCAACCTTTATGGTCTGATGCCAAACTTCGCATGTTGTCTGGCAAACATGCACCAGGGATGGCCAAAATTTGTTGAGAGCCTCTGGATGGCTACAAATGATAACGGGCTTGTTGCAGTTGCTTACTCTCCCTCAGTAGTAAAAGCTAAAGTCGCAAATGGAAAAGATGTCACAATCAATGAAATAACTGATTACCCGTTTAACGGTGATATCACACTGAGAATCAGTACATCAGGAGCAGTTAAATTTCCGCTGTACCTGAGGATTCCAGGATGGGCCGACACAGTTGTGTTTAAATTCAGGGATAAAACAATTACCGGTACAGCAGGGAAGACAATTAAACTTTTTGGAAAATGGAAAGATGGCGACCAGATCACTTTCAATCTCCCAATGAAAATAAGATATGAAAAAAGGTACAACAATTCCCTATCGCTTATGAGAGGACCACTCTATTTTTCGTTAAGGATTGAAAAAGAATATAAAAGTGTAAAAATCAATTATGACAATTTCGGGTATAAAGGAAGTATCGACTGGGAAATCTATCCTATGAGTCCATGGAACTACGGATTGATGATTGACAATGCTAATCCGGGCAGAGGAATAAAAGTTGCAGAAAATCCAGTGACCAAATACCCATTTGCAGATAAAGGAGATATGATATGGTCGGCAGATTCAGGAAAATATATCGCCTGGGATAAAGATGCTGCAGTAGTCATTACAACAAGGGGAGTTAAGATCCCTGAGTGGACTTTGAAAAATAATTCAGCTGATGTTCCACCTGTAAGTCCTGTAAAGCCTGAAGGTTATCCTGAAGTAATTCAGCTTGTTCCCTACGGCAGTGCAAAGCTTAGAATAACGGAATTTCCGGTGATTGATATAACACAAATGATTGACATTATCAGATAGGTTCTGTCTTTCCCTTCAGCCACTCCCTCTCTTCTTTTCTAAGGTATGGGCTTAACTTATCATAAACATCTGTATGATAATTATTTAGCCAATCAATCTCATTCTGATCAAGCAATGATTTATCAATCAGGTTTTTATCGATGTAACACAATGAGACAGTATCAAATTTCAGAAATTGTCCGAATTCGGTCTCTTCATCTTCATAGCAGAGTATGAGATTCTCCGTGCGGATTCCATATTCTCCTTCCCTGTAGATTGCCGGTTCATTTGAAATTAACATTCCGGGTTCAATATTAATTTTAACATCTGCAGGACTGATATTCTGTGGTCCTTCATGTACATTCAGACAGTAACCAACTCCATGCCCGGTCCCGTGGCCATAATTCAAACCATTCTCCCA
>JAPLEC010000108.1 GCA_026391515.1 Bacteroidia bacterium
GGATGACGGAGTTACAGTTTATACTGGACCAACCGCAGAGGGTACCAAAATCCATAAGTTGAACGGGTGGTACTACCTCAGCATTCCTGAAGGCGGAGTCTCAGGAGGCTGGCAGACAGTTCTGCGATCAAAAAATATTTACGGCCCGTATGAGAAGAAAGTAGTTCTGGAAAAAGGAAGCACCTCTGTCAATGGCCCCCACCAGGGATCACTCGTTGATACGCCCGACGGACAATGGTGGTTCTATCACTTTCAGTCGGACGGTGCAATGGGAAGAGTGGTGCATCTTCAGCCTGTGAATTGGCAGGACGGATGGCCGATGGTTGGAGTTGATATCGATCGCAATGGAATCGGTGAACCGGTGTATGTATGGAAGAAGCCTGATATTAAAGGAGACTTTAAAATAACAGCACCTCAGACCGATGACGATTTCAATTCACAGATCCTTGGATTGCAGTGGCAATGGAACCATAATCCTGTAAATGAATTATGGTCACTAACCGTAAAACCAGGCTATCTGAATTTGAAAGCCAATAAAGCTTTGAACTTCGTAAAAGCTCATAACACATTGACACAAAAGGTTATGGGAAAAACGGGTGAGGCAATTACCGAAATGGATATCAGCAATTTTGCCGAAGGTCAAAAAGCAGGGCTTTGCAGCATGGGTGGTAAAATCACTAACCTGATTGGTGTTCTTAAAAAAGATGGTCAGCTATATCTCTTCATTGAGAATAACGGAAAGACAGTAAGTGAAAAGATCATTAAATCCAAAAAGATTTATTTTAAAGTCCAGCTTAATATCAAAGGCGACAAGAACCAGTTCTTTTACAGTATGGATAATAAAACATTTACTTCATTAGGCGAGAGCTTTACGACGTCTGCCGGTTACTGGAAAGGCACACGTATCGGATTATTCTCGTTTAACGAGCTTAACGATGGAGGTTCAGCTGCATTCAACTGGTTCAGTTATAATTACGATGGACCAAAGGATTAGTATACTTAATTAAATATAATAAAATCCTTTGTGCCCTTTGTGTGTACTTTGTGTTCTTTGTGGTTTAAAAAAAGATTTAACCACAAAGAGCATTAAGGAAAATCACAAAGAGCACCAAGGAATAAAAAAAATGAAGCAATGAAAAAGGAAATAACACGCAGGAATTTCGTTAACAGGACGATTGGCGCGAGCGCCGGTGTTTTTGTTCTGCCAGCATTAACTGGATTTACTAAACAGGAAAGAACAAAAGGGATCAAACCCTTGATAATCACCAGCCATACTAATGATACCGGACAAAAAGCTATTGAGACCGGCTGGGAAATACTTAAAAATGGAGGAAGCGCCGTTGACGCTGTGGAGAAAGCCGCAAATATAATTGAGCTTGATGCGGAAGATACAAGCGTCGGCTATGGAGGCTTGCCTAATGAAAACGGTGTCGTCCAGCTTGATTCATCTTTTATGGATGGTAAGACTTATTCTGCAGGTGCAGTGGCCTGTCTGGAAAATATTAAGACTCCTTCTTCGGTTGCAAGAATTGTTATGCAGCATACCGACCACGTACTATTGGTTGGTGCTGGTGCACTTCAATTTGCAAAAGCATGGGGCTTCCAGGAGGAAAATCTGCTGACCGAAAAAGCCCGTAAAATCTGGCTCCGATGGAAGGAAGAACTGAGTCCAACAGATGACTGGGGCGTTCCGGAACATTTGCAGAACCTGAAAAAGAATGAATCTTACTGGCACGATTTCCCTGATATTGAGCATCATTACGGAACAACGAATGTTCTGGCAATTGACATGAATGGCGATATTGCCGGGTGTACCACAACGAGCGGACTAAGTTTCAAAATAAACGGACGGGTTGGAGATTCACCGATCATAGGGGCAGGGCTTTATGTTGATAATGAAGTCGGTGCTGCCGGAGCTACAGGCCGCGGTGAAGATGTCATCAAGTCCTGCGCATCATATTATATAGTGCTTAAAATGAAGGAAGGACGCACTCCCCAACAGGCATGTGAGGATGCTTTACAGATGATTGTTGACAGATACAGGAAAGTAAATCCGGATTTCTTCCCTGGTGAGAAATTCGTTGCTATTAACAAATATGGTGACCTTGGTTGTGCCACAATGAAAGGAAATCGGAAGCCACAAATGTCAGTAAGAGTTGATAAGGGATTCAGCAGGTACGATGGGAAGATAGCATTCGAGGGGAAATAATTTCTTCCATAATAGCCTGTATAGCAGCGATATAGCTAGTTCCTGGGATTGAAATTTCTTATCGTTTGCTTTTCTTTATTGAATTAAACAGAGTATAAGAAATTGAAACTCCTATTTCAAACTGTTTCAATTTTACAGAGTTATCTATGTAAAAATAATCATCATAAAGTGTACTTCCGGAGAGCTCTTTCTTTGGATTTGTAAAACTATTCAGTCCTCCATAGTACCTCACATCCAGAAATATTCTCAGGTTTTTCATCTTGTAACCGATACCTGCTCCCGCAATCCATTCAAAGGTATTTCTGTTTCTCATTTCCAGCATATCCATTTCATACAATCCACCATCGAAATCAGCATTCTTCCCTGTTACGACATCGTCCTTCGTATATGAAATAGTAACGTTACCGGAAGCTCTTGTCATATAATTCCAGCCTATACCAGCCGTTATATACGGTAGAATGTTATTTCCAATTGGAAAATACCTCTTGACATAAATCGGAATCTCCATATAGTTGTCTGTTTCCCAGAAACTGAGATTAAATCCCGGTGCTTTTTTGATATCCCGTTGATACCTGATCCACCAGAAGGTCAGATCACCATTCAGTGAGAAGTGCTTATCAAATTCAATCTCTGCCGTACCATAATACATAAAACCAAAGCCCTGCAGGAGTCCATACTTGTATTTCCTGTATGGTTCGGTGTAATCAAGACCATCAAGAACTTTATAGACTTTAGATGTTTTATAGTTTACCCAGTCTGCTGTGTTGCGGGCTCCAATTGTAATCAGGGGATGTATATTATACTTTTTCACCAGCCGGTTATAATCCTCTGAGTTTTCCGCTTCTCTCAGCTCATAGTGAGGATTATTATGCAGCAGCTTATTAACAGTTTTATCTGCTTCTTCAGTATTATCAACCTCCAGGTATGCTTTTGCAAGAAGTTCGAGGACATATTCCCTATCTTTTTTCGAGAACGTGCAGGATTTCCATAATGCGTTTAAATCATCAATGCACTTCAAATAGAGACCATCTTTGAAATAGTTTTCCGCTTCTTTCAGCAAAGTGTAGCAATTCGAATCACTCTTCATTTTCTTTCCGATATTCTGTCCGGAAAGAAAACTAAAGCAGTTCAGAAGAATTAA
>JAPLEC010000207.1 GCA_026391515.1 Bacteroidia bacterium
ATATTATCCTCCTTTAGGGGGCAAAGGCCAATAAAAAAGGGGCTCTTCAATGAGTCCCTTGTGTGATAGTGTTTACTTTTCTTTTTCTTTTTCTTTTTCTTTTTCTCTTTCCTTATCTTCTTTCTCTTTCTTTTTACCGACGTGGTCTTTATAACGGTTCATGAATTTATCGACCCTTCCTGCGGTATCGACAAGCTTCATCTTACCGGTATAGAAAGGATGGGATGTATTGGATATCTCAAGCTTGATGAGCGGATATTCGTTACCATCTTCCCACTTTATATTTTCTTTTGACGGAGCAGTAGATTTGCCCAGAAAAGAATAACCATTTGACATATCCTGAAATACAACTAATCTGTAATTTTCCGGATGTATTCCCTGTTTCATCGCTGTTTGTATTATTATTTTCTATTTCTAAAAATGCCTTTTATTAGGGACTGCAAAATTAATGAACAATCCTGAAAATACAAAATGAATTTACAAATTATTCGATTTTCTCAACTTCTTCCTTTTTAATTTGCTGTCTTTCAGTCATTTCATCTTTGAACCGCATGAATTTCAACTTATCATTTATCATATATCTGTAAGTGCAATGAGTTTTCATTTTTATTCCTCCGATCGATACATTGCTTGCCATCATTTTAGGGTTATAATCTCCAACCCATGACAATTCAAGCTCTTTCACCCAAGGTTTCTTGTGAAATACCTGATATAAGTGATAAAATATTGCTGCTTCAATTCCGGAATTTTGATGTGAGTGCATTATACCTCCGACAACGCCTCTTAATCTGGTCATTTCGTGAGTCTTTCTATAATAAAGGAACTTAATCATATTACAGATGTTTAATTTCCCATTGAGATGTTGAAGAATCTGGTTAAGGTCAGGCAGCAGGACCCAGAATCCGATAGGCTTATCATTTAAATAGATAAAAATAACTGTTTCCTCGTCAATTATAGGTTTTACTTTTTTAAGCGATTCTTCAAGGATATCGGGGATAAGCGGGGTAAAATCATCTTTTAAAAAGGACCATGTCGAATTATATATTTCGCATATATCATTAATATATTTGCGAGCATTTTTAAATTCAAAATGACGGAACGAGTATCCTGGTCGTTTTGAGAGCCATTCTGCAACTTTCCAGACGCGATCGGGAAATTTTGTTATTTCACCTTTTTCATTCCGGACTTCCCTGTGATATGAATATTGTTCGAAGTAGTTTTTAAAGCCATACTCTTCGAAAAAATTCCTGTAATATTTCATGTTATATGGCATCCCATATCCCTGCTGCATAAAACCATCAATCAGAAGCCCCCAGTGATTGTCGTTTTCCCCGAAATTAATAGGCCCGTCCATTGCTTCAATACCATTGGAAGCAAGCCATGTTCTTGCAGTATCGAAAATAGTAAATGCAGCTTCTCTATTTTCAATTACCTCGAAAAATCCCAGTCCTCCGGTTGGCTGACTATTAGCTTTTGATCTCACATCATCAATAAATGCGGCAACACGTCCGATAGTCTTGTTTCTGTCATCCTTGAGAATCCATCGGATTGCTTTTCCGTGTTCAAATGAATGATTTTTTGACGGATCAAAAATGCTTTCAATTTCAGAATCGAGCGGACAAATCCAGAAAGGATCATCTTTGTACAACCGTTTTGAGAAATTAATGAATTCCCTGCGGTCATTTCGAGTTAAAACTTCAATGATCTGCATGACATTAATTATCTGATTAGCAATTATATATCATCGTCAGGTTAATTCAGTTTTTGCAAATATAATCAGTTTTTTAAAACCTATTACCTGAAGCCGGCAGCCTGGTGAAAGAAGTTTACTTATCAGATAACAATAATCCCCTTGTCGACAAGGATGAAAACTATTGAAGTAAGAACCGAATAGATAAGGAAGACCTTGAGAGGTATATACTCATAGGGTTTTATTTTCATCCTGACCCACAAATAACCAACCAGGAAGATCTTGCTTACCAAATATACTATAAAGGTAGCAAGGGCAACTCCGACAATTCCATATCCCCATTTAATCATCATCAGGCTCAGGGGAATATTTAAAGCAAGTTCAATTAAAGCAGCAAAGAAAGTTATATGTGTCTTTTTTCTTCCGACAATTATTGTCTGAGGAAATAAAAGTCGTGGAATTATAAGAAGTGAGTATACCAGGAATATACCTGCACTCTTATGAAACTCAGGATTAAAGAGTCGTGGATAGAACCATTTTGTGAATAGCATTATCACCATTATTATCGGGAAAAGCAGGTGCATAAGCTTCTTGGATTTCAGCTTGATTTTTTCAAGCGACTCCTTCATCATGGTACGAGTTGAAAACTCAGGAAGCATAGCATTGCTCAGCCCGTTTGCCAGCAATAATACCAGTGGAAATTCTTTTGCCCCATAACGAAACCATGCGAACATTCCGGGATCGTGGTAAACCGCTGACACAATTACTCCATCAGTATATTGGCCTGAACCGCTGATGAGTGTGGTTATAATAAGTGGTGCCCCCAGGTAAAGATGCTCTTTCATAAACTCCCAGGATACCTTCATCTCAGAATATCTCCTTAATAATATAATCAGCCATACCCATCTTGCAATTGTTACTAAAAGTAATCCCCAGATTGACCATATAATATCTTTCCCTAGAAGAATAGGTGTAATAATAAGTACAAGCTGAGCAGTGAAGGTATAAAGCCCGTATTGAACAATACGATAAGACCGGTTATTGAGAAGGTATATATACTCGATCAGGCATACAGGGCTGCTAAGCAGAAGGTAAAGAAGAAGTAAATTAATATATGGTACGTTACCAGTAAAATGAAATACTGAAAAGTTATATTTTATTACATGTCCTAAGGAGAAGAAGAGTAGACTGAAAAAGCATAAAAGGAGAAAAGCGTTGAATATTTCAGGTGATTTGCCGGAATTGTTCTCCCCCATTTTTCTGAATGTCTTATTTCTGTGATAAAGAGGAAGAAGAGATTGAATGATTCCCGTGACCCAGAAAAAACTGATTAATCCGGCTATAAAGAGGAACATCTCCCATGATCCTATTTCTGCCCTGGTAAGGTGACTTTTAGTAAATACTATGCTGACGATCAGGAAAATGGTAAACCGCATCAGCTGAAAAATCTGAAGGCCTGAAATATTATCAATGAATTTAAACCGTCTCAATACCTGCCTGACTTGGTTCATTTTTTATCAAACCGCACAAATATAGCAATAGAACTTAGTGGGAGAAAATAAAATCAAAATTTTGTGAATAAAAATTTTGGGCGTATTTTTGCATTCCTGAAACGGTGGATGTAGTTCAGCTGGTTAGAACGTCGGATTGTGGTTCCGAAAGTCGTGGGTTCGAATCCCATCTTCCACCCAACCAATAATAAAGGACGAGGGTAATTATCTGAATATCTGATAGTTGCCTTTTGTATTTTTTTAACAATTTATCTCTTCTAACCATATTCTAATTATATGCTGCAAAAAGTAGTATTTTTAATTAAAAATAGTTTATGATACACTCTTATTGCTAACTTCATTAATCACAAGGCTTTACAGTATAACAGGGAGATAAAAGAACTGCTGAAGTTGCATGCAGACAAAGAAGAATACAAAGACCTTAAATTTAAGACGGATCGTACGAGTCATAATTTCAGGGATACATTCATTTCCTTAACAGTAACTAAAGGAGTCAACTGGAAGAGCATATTGAAATGGGTCGGCCAGTCATCTTATAGTATCATGGATCGGTACATCCACCTGACCTCATCAATACCGAAGGGAAAGATAAAAAATCTTACCCGAAAATTAATTCAGTCAACCTGAAACCTCTCCAGAAGAAACAGGTTTTTTCTCTTTTTTATATTTTATGACTTATTTTTAAAATCTCTGACAAAAAATTGAAAGGAACATCCAATTCTTTTTTACGCTAAAGCGACGGGATTTTATTAAATTTCAATTTAATTTCAGGTTCATTTTTCAACATAACTTTAAAAAACAAACCATACTTTTTTGCCTAATATTTCAAAAACTTCAATAATGAAAAAAAGATCTCTAAAAACTAGCTTACTTGCATTTGCCGGAGTCGTGATGATATTCTTTCTTTCGGCAAACAAAGCAGGTGAACCCGGAGGACTGGTTTTAAAAAAACCAATATATCTGAATACAGCTTATTCTTTCCAGGAAAGGGCGGCCGACCTTGTTTCGAGGATGACCCCGGAGGAGAAGCAAAGTCAACTTGGCAACACCATGCCTCCTGTTCCACAACTTGGAGTTAATGCCTATGATGTCTGGGGTGAAGCCCTTCATGGAGTGTTAGGCAGGACCAGAAACAGCGGAATGACCGCTACGTCATTTCCAAACAGTGTTGCTCTGGGATCTGCGTGGGATCCGGCATTGATGAAGCGTGAAACTTCTGTAATTTCTGATGAAGCCAGAGGTTTTAATTACGATGTCATTTTTACACTTACCTACTGGTCACCAGTAGTCGAACCCGTCAGGGATCCCAGATGGGGAAGAACTGGAGAATCATTCGGCGAGGATCCTTTTCTTGTTTCACAGATAGGCCGAGGTTTTATCCAGGGTTTGATGGGGAGCGATCCGGTTTATCTTAAAGCTGTACCGTGCGGGAAACATTACTTTGCAAACAACTCTGAATTTAACCGTCATACGGGAAGCTCAGATATGGATGACCGCGATATGAGAGAGTTTTATCTTCTGCCATATAAGACACTTATCGAGAAGGATAAGCTCCCGGCAATTATGACCTGTTACAATGCCGTGAACGGTGTCCCGATGTCGGCAAATAAATATCTTGTCGATACTATTGCCAGAAAAACATACGGGTTAGATGGTTATATAACAGGAGACTGTGGTGCGATATCTGATATTTTCACAGGGCACCACTACGTAAAAAGCAATGCTGAAGCAGCGGCAATGGGGCTGAAATCAGGAGTTAACACTGATTGTGGCAGCGTTTACCAGACAAGTGCTCTTGAGGCAATAAAACAGGGTTTGATCACTGAGGCTGATATGGATCTGGCCCTTATCAATATCTTCACGGTAAGAATGAGGCTAGGTGAGTTTGATCCCAAAAGCAAAGTTCCCTATGCAGGTATCAAGCCGAATATAATCAATGATCCCGCGCATAATGACCTTGCAGTTGAGGTTGCCACAAAGACGCCTGTTCTTTTAAAGAATAACCTGGTTGCTAAAACCGGCAGAAGGGCGCTCCCGATTAAGGCAGAAGAAGTAAAGAAAATTGCTGTAATCGGACCTCAGGCAGAAAGAGTAGAACTTGGTCCCTATTCAGGAGTGGCCGAGGCTTCTCTCAGAATAACTCCTCTGGCAGGCATTAAGAATTATGTTGAACAGAATAAACTTAAAACTGAAGTTGTATATAGTTCAGGCGGAAATACTTCAAGAAGAAGCGATTTCTTCACCATCATTGGATTTTCAACTGTCAGGAATGATGGTATTGTCAAAGAATATGATGCAACCAAATTTGATGCCTCCGCAAAGGGTATAATAACTTCAGCGAGAATGGGACAGCCTTCCGTGAGAGGAATTAAAGATGGCGACTGGACATCTTATAATAATATCGATATTACCAATGTCGATTCAATGAAAATCAACCTGACTGTACCAGGCAGTGAAGGCGGAATAATCGAAGCAAGACTGGGCTCAGCAACAGGGAATCTGATTGCTACTGCAAAAGTGACAGGTACGCAGCAGGGCGGATTTATGGGTTTTGGCAGATCAAGGACAGTTTCAGTTAAAATTAGTACTCTGGGTGTAACAGGACCTCAGACCATCGTTCTTGTTTATCGTGCACCAGAGATAGCTGCCATTGATAAAGAGACCTTATCTCTGGCTGCTTCTTCAGACGTAGCAGTGGTTTTCGTCGGGACTGATGACAGGACTGCCGGAGAAGAATCTGACAGATTCTCATTACTGTTACCGGGTAACCAGTATGAACTGATCAAATCAGTTGCAGCTGTCAATCCCAATACCATAGTCGTAATGCAGTCACTTGGAATGGTGGAAGTTGATCAGTTCAAGGATGATCCGAATGTAGCAGGGATAATCTGGACAGGATTTAACGGCCAGGCACAGGGGACAGCTATGGCCAGGATACTTTTGGGTGACGTAAATCCCGGAGGGAAACTGAATACCACGTGGTACAAGTCGCTGAATGATCTTCCGGAGATCACTGATTATACGTTAAGAGGCGGACAAGGGAAAAATGGGAGGACCTACTGGTATTTCAACAAGGATGTTTCATATGAATTTGGATACGGGCTCTCGTATACCGAGTTTGAGTACAGTAATTTCAACATCAGCAAGAGTGCCATCACTCCGAATGACAGGATCACGGTGAGTGCAGACGTGAAGAACACAGGAGGAGTTGACGGAGATGAAGTAGTACAGGTATACTTAAGGACGCCGGATAGTCCTGCTTCGCTGGAGAGGCCGATAAAGAAGCTGAAGGGATTTCAGAGAGTAACGATAGCAGCAGGTCAGACAAAGACAGTATCGATAGACATAGATTGTGCAGATCTGTGGTTCTGGGATGGCAAGAATGACAGGATAACGTTTGATCAGGGCAAATATATATTTGAGATTGGAGCATCATCAAAGGACATCAGGGGTCAGGTAGAGGCCACGATGAGTGGTACGTTCAACCCGGTATTGAAGACTGTTGTTGCAGAGTGCGGCAAGGTGGTACTGAGACCAGGCAATACAGCTCAGACGAGTGTTACGGCAGCGATGTCGGACGACAGTTTCTACAACATCAGGAATGCAAAGGTGATGTACAAGAGCAATAATCCGGCAGTGGCAAGTGTTGATGAGAAGGGAATGGTGACGGCAAAAGGAGTGGGAACGGCATCGATAATTGCATATGTAACGGTGAATGGGAAGACATTGTCGGACAGTTATCCTTTGAAGGTAATGCCTGATCTGAGACCGGCAACAATAACAGTTAACGGAAAGAATGTTAAAGGTTTCAATCCTGCTGTCAAGGCTTACAGTTATCTCCTGAAGGATGCCTCGGGTGTTCTAAATGTCAATGCCACTGCGGCTGGTACTGACATTACAATTAACGTTAGCCAGGCTAATGATGTTCCCGGAACGGCAGTAGTCACGCTGACGGACAATATTACGTTGGAAAAGAATTGCTATAACATAAACTTCGGGACCAAATCTGTCAGCGACGAATTCAACAGTGCCTCGCCGGGCAAGCAATGGAGCTGGGTAAGGGAAAATCCTGCACACTGGGATCTCTCCAAAAAATCCGGATCGCTGGTTATCACGAGTGATAAAGGCGACATCGTTTCAGCTAACAATAATGCAGAGAACATTCTCTTGCAGAATGCAAATACTGACTGGACGATAGAATCAAAAATCGTATGCTCAAGAAGACCATCGGGATTCTCTCAGAATACCGGAATTCTGGCATACCAGGATGATGACAATTTTGTAAAGCTGGTTTACAGAGCCAGTGGAAGAAGAGGATTTGGTGGACCCGGAGGACCTGGCGCAACCGGAGTTCAGCCCGGCTCAGTGGAACTTGCAATAGAGAAGGATGGTTACCAGTCATCTGCAGCAACTCTTATTCTTGCAAATATAAAAAATGATGACAATACTCTGGTTATGAAACTTAAGAAAAAAGGCAGTCTTTACACAGCATCCTGCTCCTCGGATGGTAAGAATTTCAAAATAATTGGTACGGCTGACATTATGTTTAAGGATGTAAAAGCCGGAATGATAGTCTGTGACGGTGTCGCACCTGCCAGAATGGGTAATTTCCCCGGGATGGAACAGCAAACCAATCAGCCCCAAACACCATTTGAGGTTGCATTCGATTATTTCAGGATCACTAATAGCGGCCTGAAATAGCTTATGCTGAAGATTTTCATAATACTCTGACTTAATTCACAAACCCTGATGTCTTTTCTGAATTTACAGGCTGTATTTGTTCTTTTGGGAAGTATAATATTGTTACCTCCCGGGAAAAGGAGTTCTTTCTCAGGTGCCATTGATACGTATACGGGTCAGGAATCTGTATCTGCTTTTACATATCCCGGGAAAAGAAATAAATCAGAAGGATACAGGGCTGTTATCAGATATGAGGATGGATTCCTTGCAGCTGGTTCAGGGGGACGAATTGATTGGATTTCAGTATCAGGCAAAACAGTAAAGTCTGAAAAATTCCCTGGAGAGAACTTCAACTGCTTACTCGCCGATGATAATAAAGTCATCGCTGCCGGAAATAATGGAACTATTCTGATATCTTCTGATAAGGGAATTTTCCGCAAGGCTGACAGCGGTACAAAAATGAATATTAACTCCCTTGCCTTATTTAACGGAATTATAATTGCAGGTGCAGATCAGGGTGAAATAATTTCAGGTGACGGAAAAGGCACTTTCAGAAAGACCCTCCTGGGTTTAAAGGGGAACATAGTCTCTGTCTCGGCCAGAAGATCAGACTGTTACGGCGTAACAAATGAAGGTGAAATAATTCATACCACTGACGGCATCAATTGGGATATCCTTGATTTTAACCGGGCTTATTCCGGTTTTTACAAACCATGCTTTTTCACAAGGATTTTGGCAACTGAAAATCGTATCGCTGTTGCAGGTATCAGGAATGATGGTTCCCCGGTATTTATGTTTTCAAGCCAGGGTAAGGTCTGGACTGAAAAGCTCCTTAATTACAATGATGAACAGGGACTGCCAGGTTTACTGGAAGACTCTCCCAATGATATGTTTTATGACAATGCCGGGGACCAGTTCGTACTTGTGTGCAGCAATGGCAAGCTGATGAAATTACCCTCCTGTTCACAATGTAATATGCTGGCAGTGATATCGGATGAAGATCTTGAAGGAATTTCATTCAGGGAGAATACAATTATGATCGTCGGTGAAAATTTCTTTGTTAAAGCATTAAAACTGTAAAAGCTGCCTTATAATAATAATTAGACGGTATGTACCATAACACATTAGTTAATTTAAAAACAAAATCTATGAAAAAACCGAGAATCTTACTCTATTCCATGATTCTGTCCGGAGTTTTTTCCGGGAATCTTATGTCACAGGAACCGGCTGTCATTAAAATTGATTTTGACCGTAAAATAAGTGCGGTTGATCCAAACATTTATGGCAGTTTCCTTGAATCAATGGTCGTATATCGCGGTGTCTATGAGCCTTCTTCTCCTCTTGCCGATGAGAACGGATTCAGAAATGATTTTATCCAGCTTATAAAAGAGCTGAAAATACCTGTCGTCCGATGGCCGGGCGGAAATTTTGTATCAGGTTATAACTGGGAGGATGGGATTGGACCAAAGGAACAGCGTCCGGCAAGGAGGGATCTGGCATGGAATCGGGTTGAAAGCAACCAGATGGGAACTGATGAATACGTAAAATTGTGTAATCTTATCGGAGCTGAAAATTTTATTTGCATCAATGCCGGGACAGGTACTCTTGACGATGCAAGGCACTGGGTGGAATACTGTAACATTGAAAAAGGAACATACTATTCAGACCTGAGAAGGAAATATGGTAATGAAAAACCCTTTAATGTAAAGTACTGGGCACTTGGGAACGAAATTGACGGACCCTGGCAGATGGGACAGAAAAGCGCCGAAGACTATGTAAAATTCGCACTGGAGGCAGGCAAGCTGATACAATGGGTAGATAAAAATGTCAAGCTTATTGCATCAGGTGCCTCAAATTACAGACCGGCGGATAATAGCTGGATAGACTGGAATGATTATGTATTGACACATATGGTCGGCAATATAGATTATCTGTCCGTACACAGATATGCGACTGAGGCATTACCAGCTGGTGACCGGAGTTTCTCAGGTATGATGTGTTTGGGTCTTGATCTTGATCAAAAAATAGAAATGGTAAAAGCCCTTATTGAGAAGGCCATGTTGAAATCAGGATCAAAAAGACCGGTATATATTTCATTTGATGAATGGTCCGGTGGCTTTGGTAACAACGTTACAGCTTCATTAATGGTGGCCCAGCATCTGAATTCTTTTATCAGGCATGCCGATATAGTCAAGATGGCTAATATTACCATGCTTTCGAGCCTCGTTGGTAATTCCCCGAATGGCGATTTCAAGAATGCATTGTTTCAGGCGTTCTATCTGTATTCAAATAACTGCCATGGAACTTCTCTCGATGTACTTACCAGATGTGAAAAATATAGCAATACTGTATTTAAGGATATACCATACCTTGACGTCACTGCCATATTGAATGATTCAACCAAAACGCTGATAGTAAATGTAGTCAACAGACATGAGACAAATGTTATCCCGGCAAATATCATTTTGCAGAGTGGAGAATTTATTGGGAGTGCGAAAGTCAATGAAGTAAACGGAAAAATAACGACTCCGAGTGCTCCCAGGACTCCGGGTGCTCCAAGTACTCCCAACCCCGAAGAGGCCGTAAGTGTCGTTACGAAGGACATTAAATTTAAGGGTAATACTATTAATTACAGTTTCCCTGCACATTCATACACGCAGCTTATGATTCCCGCTAAATAATTGTGTCAGGGTATCCATATGCGGTTCATTTTTTTAATGATTATCCTGTTATACAGACTAAAAGACTTGAACAGGTAACAATTAAATGATCCGTGCTACCGGGAATCAGGTTCAATAACATATGTATGGATACCCCGTAATTGAATAAACTTCATAATTAAATATGCCGTGAAAATCCTTAATTATTCTTTTGCTCTGTTCATTTTTTTTCTCAACGGATTTATTGTCAAGGCTCAGGATATTCCACCGACAACATCCCTGGTATATCCCGGAACTGATGGGAGACTTGTATATGTCGCTGACAGCCTGGGCAATAAGATCCCTGATTTTTCAAATGCAGGGTATAAAGGCGGAGGTGTACCTATTCCATATGTAGCGATCAAGGAAACGGTTTGGCCGGTTCCGGGCGACAATTCAGACAATATCCAGGCGGCAATTGACCGGGTTTCAGCCCTTCCCCGGGATGCTTCAGGATTCAGAGGAACAGTGCTTCTGAAAATGGGAACCTATGACCTAGAAAAACCTATTTATATAAAAGCGTCCGGTGTAGTGCTCAGAGGTGAAGGAATGAGTGATATTGGTACGATACTCATCGGTAAAATACCAAAAGAGAAACAGGCTTCTCCATTTGGCAGGTCGGCGCTTGTAAACATAGGTGGCGCTTCAGGCACAACACCTCAGGAAGATACAAAGCAAATTATTACTGACAAATATGTACCGGTTGGTAAACGAAGCTTTAATATTGTTTCTGCCAAAGGATTTAAAGCAGGAGACAGGGTACTGGTGAGACGCATCGGCAACCAGGAGTGGATCAAAGCTATTGGAGAAGACAGTACGAGTGTGGGCCGATACAGATGGAGACCTTTTAACATTAACTGGGACAGGGTGATTGTGGAAGTTAAGGGAAATACCATTACAATTGATGCTCCCTTATTCTGTGCCATTGAGACTCACTGGGGTGGAGGAGAAATAGTAAAGTACGACGATCAGGGACGTATTGAACATGTGGGAATTGAGAATCTTCGCGGAATATCAGAGTATAATCCTGCAGTCAGGATGACATCCTATGGTAATATGGATCGTGGTTCCTTTGATGAAAGAAACAGACCTCACTACGAAGGTGATGAATATTATTCCGACGAAAACCACTATTTCAATTTCATAAATATAAACAACACCAACAATGCCTGGGTACGGACTATCAGCGCTCTCCACTTTGCAAGTAGTGTGGTACAAACCACAGCAAGCACAAAATGGGTTACAGTACAGGATTGTGAATCAAGGGAACCGGTATCTATCAGGGCTGGCGCAAGGCGGTTTACTTATCAGTTAAATGGCCAGCTGGCTCTCGTGCAGAGATGTTTTTCCCAAAAAGGACGACATTCATTCGTTATGCAAAATTCCGGATCCAGCGGTAATGTTTTCCTCGACTGCGAAGCCGTTAATCCTTACTCTACAAGTGAACCACATAGTCAGTGGGTCAACGGGGCTCTTTATGATAACATTAAAGCACCGCTGACAGCAAGATACTGGAAAGATATCAGCATTGGCTGGGCCGGAGCCAATATTGTATTCTGGAATTGTGAAGGTGATTTTCTTATCCAGAAACCACCTACCGCCCAAAATTATTCTTTCGGGCATATCGGCATAAATGCCGTAATATTCAATACACTCCTCCAGGACCTTACCAAACCGAATGGTCATGTTGAATCAATGGACAGACATGTCAGTCCCAGGAGCCTCTATCTTACGCAGCTTAAAGAACGACTGGGGGCAGAAGCTGTTAAAAATATAACAATGGAAGGTCAGAGATTAGAATAATAAAGCGCGTAAACAGAGATTACTGAAAAAAAATTGCCGCCAGGTGTGCATCGTTCTCCCGGCGGCTAATTTATTTATGTTATACTTTTCTGGTTATGCTGAAGAAATGCTGGGTTTTATAAATACTGTACAAAGCCCTCCATGTTGGTGCGGATTTTGTATACCCAGCTGTAACTGACAATATACAGGGTTTTCATGTCAGCATCTCCGAAACAGACACTAACAGGAAATGAAGGAACATTTATCATTCCGACATATTCTCCTTTGGAGTTAAAGATCTGGACTCCATAATAGGTTCCGATATAAATGTTACCCATTTTATCAATTGCCATTCCGTCAGCACTTGTCGACTTGCCTTTTCTGTCCAGTACATTTTCAGTCAGGAATAACTTCGCGAACTGACGGCCATTTTTTATTGTCCCATCTTCATTTACATCATATGCCCAAAGAAAATTCTCCTTATCGCTATTTACCGGATACCACGTTTCATCGTCATATGTGTTATTGATGTAGAGGGTTTTACCATCAGGCGATAATATGATACCGTTAGGCATTGCAAATGCGTTAGGCTCGACAATTCTTGTAAGTTTGCCCTCAGGCGATAGGTAATAAACGCAACGTCCTGGCTGGAACTTAACAGGCTCCATGGTGAATTGAGGATCAGTGAAATAAATGCCTCCTTTTGCATCTGTAATGATATCATTGGGTCCGTCGAGAGATTTTCCATTGTACTTGTCAGCAAGTACCTTAACCACCTGCCCGTTTGTCGTCATCTCTACTACCCTGTGTCCCATCATATCGCAAACTATGAGGTTACCGTTCTTGTACGGATAGAGTCCGTTTGTCTGCATTTTGCCTTCAGTGATGTTCAAGTAGGTACCATCAGGAGACATTTCAACAGTTGAACTTTTTTTCGGGTCGGCGCCCCATGACTGGTCGAAGTACATATTTGAGAAATAGACCTTTCCGTTCATCCATTTCGGACCTTCGCTGAAAGTCAGCCCTGGTTTTGTTTTTGTACCGTCGACAAGCAGTTCTAATTTGGCATCTTCAGGAATAATAGCATGATAAGCTGCCATCATTGCTTTCTCCTTTTCGATATAATCAGTCCGTGCAGGCCAGAAAATATCTATTACGTCACAGCCAAGCGGACCGACTTTTGCCCCATGAACCATATTGCCCGGTATTAAAGCGACATCATTCTTTGACATACTTTGTTCTCCATCAAGGAGCATCTCATCACAACCACCGCGTAATACCATCATCATTTGTTCTTCGGGGTGTATATGGCGTTCAAAAACTGCTCCGGGATCCATAGAAAGAAAACTAACCTGTGTATTCTTACCTGTTATCAGTCTTGAATTCGCGCCGGCAGTAAGTTCTGTCAACTGAAAATCATATAAATCATAAACAGTGTTGGGTTTAATATTCGAAACCATTGCTTCTTTGATATCAACGGATTTTGAAGGAATATTTTTTACACCGGCTTTCTGAAAATAGTCAAGACGCACCGAACTGTAAACTTCAAAAAGTTTGGCTCCGGATGGTCCGGCGGTAATAGCATTTTTGCTTCCTTTTTCAAGGCATACAAAATCAATGCGAGGGGTAGCGCTGTGAGTTCCGTCAGGCTCCTCCCTTTTTCTTGAAATCAAAGTGACATTCGATCCATCAATAAGCTGTTCTATTTCTCCTTCCAGAACAAACACAAATCGATCGGCAGGAAGAACTTCTTCAGGTATTTTTGCATTTGGTTCCAATTGCAGGATACCTACCATTGTACCGCTTCCCCAGTAAATTTTTGCATCTACACCAGGATACAGATATGTACTTGTTATGCTATTGAGGCCTGTCACCTTTCCTGGTTCAAGATTTGAGACAATCTTTGTTTTAGGAAGACCGGGAAGCTGCCTTACGGTTAAAGCATACTTTTTAATAAGTTCACTATTTTTCTTTTGCCATTCAGGTGTTGATGTGCACTGACTCAGGATAATTATGATCAAAGCCAGCAGACTCGGGAAAATGATTTTTTTCATTAATGGTTTCATAATTTTTGTTGGTTTGGTATTGTTATTAGGTTATAAGAAAATTATTGCTTTTCAGTTGTCATATTTCTCTTGCCCAGTGGATCATCTGCCTGGTCCATTCCTACAACATCGTAGCCAATCCACTGATACGATTTCGACAATGCTGCAGTTTTCGGCCATGCATAATCGTGTTCTTTGGTTTTTGTCCACATCACTCTGTGTTCTTCAGTATCGAATAAAAGCTCCATTTCATAAGTGAACTTAGTTTCCGGTGAACCAATTTTCTTTGACACATCATCCGGGAAACGACGAAGAAGCCTGGATCCAAGATATCCTACCTGTTTTCTCAAAGCAACCACATAAACGTTGGTGTAATTCTTCTCAAAAGCTTCAAAATTTACCGGTTCGACTTCAAAGAACATCTGAAGTTTTGCCATTGCAAGTGGCACGTCTGTTACATCGAGTTTCCCTTTTTCAAGTGCAACACCGTAAACTATCATTTCAAGCGGATCGGTTTCGGAACTCTCAAGGGAATGTATTTCACCGGCACGTACCGGGACAGCATCCCCATAGGCAATGTCGGCCCATTCGTCGTTGACATGAACTTTGCCTTTTCCTTTGATCACGAAATAGACCTCATCGACACCTGAGTGATAGTGTCTTCCAACTGAAGATCCTGCCGGTATCAACAGATGATCAACAAAAGCCCAGTTTGAGGCAAATGCACCGGGTCCGAGAGCCCTTCTGTAAAATACTGTATCTTTTCCGCCATCCATCCTGGCAACCGGGCGCAATAAATCTTTTGTAAACTGGCGTGTAGAAATGAATGTCGGCTTTTTTTCGAGGGTTACTCCAACACGGTCATCAGACATTTCAAAAAGTCCTGTCGGATCAGCAGAATAGTTATACGATCCTCTGCGCTGGAATCCTCCGGCACCTTGTGTATTTACTGCTTCACCCGGAGTGATAACAGCTACATTGAAATTCACCCAGTCAACGGGCTTATTCGAAGGATTATAAACTGCATGTGAATTCCCTGATTTGCAGGGAACTCCTACAGGTCCTGGGATAAGGGCAGTCTGCCCGTTCACAGTGAATTCACAATCACCATCAAGGATCAGGAACATTTCATCTGAGTTGGTATGAAAATGATGGCCGATAGAACTTTTTGGCATCAACGGACCATGGTGCATAAAGTTTAATCCGGTTATTGCACCTCTGCCTAAAAGTGTTTGTATGTATAATGTTCCGGTACCCTGATGGACATTCTTGCCTGCAAAAGCTTTTGTTTGATCAGTATGCCCAATGCGTTCGGCAAGCGGAATTACTTTCGGTTTTTCCTGACCGGAATCTCCGGCCTGCCCGCTGGAAGTAATTAAAGAGCTTAAAATCCAGATCAACACAACCGCTGATACCGGGATCGTTAAAGCAATTCTCAGCTTTTTTAATCTTATAAAGAAATCTGGGAAGGTTTCATTTCTTTTCATAATCAATTTATTTCCAGTTAATTAACTAGCTTCGTTGAAATATTTCAGAATTTTATATCCACAACTTATCATATACCATTCCTGACCTGTCCCATTCAGGAGTAGGTTCAAAATATTGTGCCCCCTTGGTCATATGGGCTTTCATGACATCATCATTTAGTTCTAAACCAAGACCCGGGGCATCGAGCGGAACATTCGCAAATCCGTTTGTAATCAGAGGTTGTGAGCCCATCAGTTTAACCATGCTCTCCCACCACGGATTATCAATATTATGATGCTCCAGGGCAAGGAAATTTTCAGTGGCAGCGGCACAATGAATGTTTGCCATCCAGGCGACCGGAGTACTGTTAGCGTGAAAAGCTGCTGCAATTCCTGCTTCTTCAGCATAATCAGCAATTTTCTTTGTCTCCAGTATACCGCCTGCACTAACCAGGTCGGGATGAATAATATCTACAGCGCGTTCGTCAATCAGTTTTTTAAATCCTCCCAGCATCCCACCAAGCATATAAATATCCTCACCTGTGCAAATGGGTGTTTCAAGAGCCTCTTTTATCGCCTTCAACTGATCTGTATAGAACCAGGCAACAGTATCTTCGAGCCATGCCATCCTGTACTTTTCGAGTGCCTT
Source organism: Bacteroidia bacterium (assembly GCA_026391515.1). Lineage (GTDB taxonomy): Bacteria > Bacteroidota > Bacteroidia > Bacteroidales > VadinHA17 > LD21. The sequence goes on from JAPLEC010000207.1 coordinate 16,523, forward strand.
GCCTATACGGATAATCTGATTCATATCAATATGGCCGAAATGATCGCATGAAAGAGGTATCTCGTTACCGACCACGTTTCTTACATTTTCAACAATCTTCTGAATCTCTTCCAGACCTTTGTCAGTTATCTGAATCTGGGTAAATGGTTGTTCTTTTGTCCAATAATCGAGATAACCGCCATTGGCATAACTTCTTCCCATGTACCAGTTGCTTAAATTGCCGCTGTTCTGACTCCAGAATTTTGAATTGACGATAGCTTCGGGATCTTTGGCTATTTCATCCATTCCAATGTCCATTTTAAGCCATGTATAGCCGTCTGACAGTCTTTTTTTAAGTGCTTCAATCTGTTTTGCAGGATCCCTCTCTTCGGGTGTATCGGCATAAATCCTGACTTTATCACGGTATCTGCCACCAAGCAGCTGCCATACCGGAACATTCAGTGCCTTACCGCAAATATCCCAGCATGCCGTTTCAACAGCGCTTACACCACCACCCTGTCTGCCGGGACCTCCAAACTGCCTGATCACTTTAAAGATCATTTCAACATTGCAGGGATTAAGTCCCACGATCTTACTTTTCAGGAACAATGCAAACCTCTGGTCCGTACCATCCCTGATATCTCCCAGTCCGTATATCCCCTGGTTAGTATCAATCCGGATAATACGGTTTGCCATGCTTCCCCTGTTACCTTTCTCGGCAACACGCAGATCAGTGATTTTCAAATCAGACGGGTTTGAAGCGCGTGAAACGTTTTGGGTAGTCTGAGCTATAGTATCTTCAATCGAAAGATGTAACAATCCTCCAAGAGCTACACCACCCAGAGCTGCTTTTTTGAGAAAACTGCGACGATCACTGGTGGTGGCGGGATTTTTAATCTCTGCCCTGGTCGCATCTATTGACATTTTCTCATCCTGTCTTTGCTTTTCCGCAATTTGCTGCAAAATAGTTTTCATGATGCAAAATTATTTAGTTAATAAAATAAATGTTATTTATCTGAATATCTATATATTATAAAGCTGATAATCTTTTAAAGTCTCTCCTTTTAAGTTATTAACAGCCCAATATGCTATAAATATACATTTTAAAGGCGGGAGAAAATCTTAAAATATAATAATTTTCATAAATTGTATTTTGACGGATATTTTCATAAAAAGGACAGGCAAATTTGAGTTGCCAAATAATGAAAAAGGCTGCATGGTGGAAGCCTTTTCAATGATTCGTTTACGGAATCCGGATCTGATTATATCCATAATTTATCATAAGTCCTACCCGGATTATCCCATTCCGGTGTTGCATCAAAATATTTGGCATCTTTAGGCATTTGCGATTTAAGAGCCTCATCGTTGAGCTCGATACCTAATCCGGGGGCAGTTAAAGGGATATTACCGAAACCTTTTTCCATCAAAGGCTTGCCATCGGTCTTTATAACCATTGAAGTCCACTGCTCTACAATATCGCCTCCATGAAACTCTAGCACCAGAGCATTCTCGGTAGCTGCCGCACAATGAATATTAGCCATGAAAGCAACAGGGCTGCTGTTATGGTGCATTGCCATAGGAATACCTGCTTCTTCGGCATAATCGCCTATTTTCTTGGTTTCAAGTATACCACCTGCGCTCACAAGGTCAGGATGAATAATATCAACACACCGGTCATCTATCAGTGATTTAAATCCTCCAAGCATTCCGCCAAGCATATAGATATCCTCGCCTGTACATATCGGAGTTGTTGATGCCTCCTTTAATGCTTTCAACCTGTCGTGATAAAACCATGGAACGGTATCTTCAAGCCACGCAAGCCCGTAAGGTTCGACTGCCCTGGCCAGGCGTATAAACTGGTTTTCATCCATATAACCAAAATGGTCGGTGGATATCGGTATTTCTGAACCTACCATCTCACGGACTTTCCTGACTCTTTCGGCCATGAGTTCAAGCCCTTTATCAGTTATCTGGATTTGTGTGAACGGATGTTCAGTGTTATTATAGCTCATGTATTGCTCCATGCTGGCCTGTGGTACAGGCGGTGGTCCAGAAGGTCTCTGTCCGCCAGCCTGTCCCTGCTGCTGGGGAATTGCCGGCCTTGGCTGTCCGAATCTCCAGTAATTATTGTTTACAAGTGAACCCGGATTTGTCGATGCAACTGCTCCTGCCGAAAGATCCATTTTGAGCCAGGTAAACCCTTCAACTTCGATCCTGTTTTTGACCTTTACCCGCTGATCTGCATCATCCCTTCCATTGGGAGTATCAGCATAAAGTCTCATCTTGTCGCGATATCTGCCTCCGAGGAGTTGCCATATGGGAACGCCCAATGCCTTTCCGCACAGGTCCCAGCATGCCGTTTCAACAGCGCTTACCCCGCCGCCCTGGCGGCCATGGAATCCAAACTGCTTTATGATCTTAAATATCATTTCAACATTGCAGGGATTAAGTCCAACGATCTTGCTTTTGAGGAATAAGGCGAAGCGCTGGTCGGTTCCATCCCTGATATCACCAATCCCGGTTATCCCCTGGTTGGTGTAGATTTTAATAATACGTGTGGGGAACGAACCATATCCTTTCTGAGCAACCCGAAGGTCGGTGATCTTAAGATCAGAAGGGCTGGAAGCTCTCGAGACGTTCTGGGTTGTCTGGGCTATTGTATCCTCTATTGAGAGGTGCATCATACCTCCCAGTGCAATCCCTCCAAGAGCTGCTTTCTTAAGGAAACTACGGCGATCGTTTGATGTAGCAGGATTAGCGATTTCAGCCTTAATGGCTTTTCTTTCCGTCCTTTCCTTTTGCCTGGTTTCTTCAGCAATCTGCAGCAAGACAGTTTTCATGTTACCGTTGGTTTTAGGATTAGAATAATACAACTAAATAAAATAAACAATGAGGATGTCCCATATGACGAGCACGGTCTGTAGTGATAGTTGCAAAGAACTGACTGAAAATGTCTTGCTATTTTGCTCTTTGCTTTAGACTACGTGCCTTTTATTTAAAACTGTCATATGAGACAACCTCATATATCAATTCAAACTGGTGGAAGATATTAAACCCAAAACTTACACTTCCACCCCGGACTCCAGATTAAAGTGCATCCCAGAAGACCCTAGTTGCCAATTTATCGCCTCCGATGGCCGTGGCAGCTGCCTCAGTATTAGCCTTATTTGCCGAATATTCTCTGAGTGTGTAACCAAGACGATGAATGAAACCATCCCCGCTATGAACTGAAGCGTCCTCGCCACTGTAATTTATGCGTGTCAGTTGAGGATAACCGCTTCTCCGGAAGTTACACCAGCCTTCATGCCACATAAGGAAGCATGCCAGCCAGTATTGCTCATTTATCTGCTTCAGGGCAGTGGCATCAGCATAAACTATATTCGGCCGAGCAAGATATGTGGTAACCTGAGCATCTGAAATTGGAGATGCTCCTCCTCTCGCTGTTGCAAACATATCAGCCTGCTGCAAGGCCTGTTTAACGCCATTTTCATAATAAGCCTGAGCTGTACTTGTGGTAATCCAGCCTCTGTAACGTGCCTCAGCCATAAGAAGCTGTGTCTGGGCAGCTGTAACAAGATAATGCCATGTATCAATCCTGAGACATCTCTGCCTGTTGAGTTGTGAATATTTATATACATTGGAGGCAATTGCTCCCGGGTAAAGCGGATCTGTTGAAATAGTTATTTCGTCGTATCCATAGGGAGCCCCTACCTGGTTTACCCCAGTAGTGTCTATTGTACCTCCCGAACTACTGCTTGGGTCGGAATAGCGGCAAATAATGTACTGCATTC
>JAPLEC010000342.1 GCA_026391515.1 Bacteroidia bacterium
ACTCTGTTGAACTCTGTGTCTATGAATCCTGATGCGGCTTTTTCTTATTTCTGAATTTGATGACCTTATAAAAATCAACCACCTTTTTGCTTTCACGATCCCAATTTAATGTTCCAGATGCAATGACAGCATTCTGCTTCAATTTGTTCAGAAGTACCCGGTCATCCCGTAATTTTATAATCGCTTTGCATATCTCTTCAGGTGTAACGGTCTGTATTATAATTCCACATCCTGATTCTTTAACAATTTTCTTCACTTCCGGAAGATCGCTTGTGATTACCGGTATACCTGCTGAAATATAATCAAATAGTTTGTTGGGCAGACTGAACCGGTAATTGAGATTTGTATCCTTATCTAGACTTAAACCGGCATCAGCTGATTTCGTGTACCTGAGAAGCTCATTCCATGGTTGTTTTGGGATAAACTTTACTCTGTTGGATAAATTTAATTCTTCAACTTTGTTTTTCAGGAATTGCAAAACATCGCCCGATCCCACTATTATTAATGATACATTTTCAATCAAAGTCATAGCTTCAATCAGTTCTTCTCCTCCCCTGTCGATATTTATGCCACCGCCCTGAAGGATCAACAACAGATGGTCACCGCTTATTCCCAATTCTTTCTTTGTATAACCTTTTGTTTCTGCAAAAGATCTTGCACAATTTCGAATTGTCACCGGTCTTATTCCATATTGGCTTTCATATTGCATTGATATTGAATCGCTTACAGTCATGACATATTTCAGTCGTGGAAAAATCATTTTCTCAATGGTTGTCCAGACCCATTTTACAAACGGACGGTTCTGTATTTCCGGAACACCGGTAAAATATTCATGTGAATCAAAAACAAGAGGAAGACGTTTCAGTTTTGACACAAGGAAATTCGGCAATAAGGTATCAAGATCATTTGCAACGAGCAGGTCGGACTTATGAAAAAGCAGGTAAAAGAAAAGGCGGATATTGTAGAATTTATAAAAGAGAAAGCCTTTTTTGAATATCATTCTGAATCTCCTGATATTGAACGGAACAGCCACGGACTCACATTGATGGTCCTTTCTCCTTCCAATAATTGTGATGTTACAATTCAGCTGATTGACCACTTCAGCTATTTTTAAAACGCGTTGATCGAAGCAGATACAATTCGTTACAGAGAATGCAACATTATATTTTGTTGAATGTTCCTTCATATAACATTCATCCCGGGTTTGATGTTTTTTTCCGAAAGGTCGATGATTTTGCTGATCCTTCTTATCCTTGTTTCAGGTTTTTTAGCGCTGTTTAGCCAATCAATATACATTCTTCGGCTTGACTGAGTGAAATTGTTGAAGTTATTAAAAGCTGTCCTATTCTTTTTCAACTCTAATTTTAGATCATCAGGGATGACCGGAATGCCATCTTTCCTATTGTCATAAACGAGATGAGGCTTTTCAACTGACTCTTTAAATGCCTGCAGACCTGCAGGTTTCATAAGTCCCAGTTCCGTAAGTTTTTTTATCCTTTCGATATTGTATTTCGACCAGCGGCTGCCGGGCTGCCTGGGGGTGAATCGCTGTATATAATAATCTTCGTTTATCCTTTTAATTTTTCCGTCAATCCAACCGAAGCACAATGCTTCTTCAACAGCATCGGCATAAGGTATGCGTGGTTTACCGGAAGGCTTTTTGTAATACCTTAACCAAACCTCTTCAGAAGTCTTATGGTTTTTCTCAAGCCAGTTTCGCCATTCGTTGCGGGCAGTCAGGTATAATTCCATAACCGGATTCTGATTCTGCAAAGTAAATCAATATTCTGACAAATAAATAGTCTGTCGCCCAGCCCTAGCCTTCGCTTAAGATTCGGTGGGTAAAGACAAGAAAGGAAGAGCTTTATTTTCATTCCTGATTGTATTCAGGTTTAATGATTAACAATTGTTGTGGCTTTTAGCTCACTGTTACGACATTTTTATAGTTTTACATAAAAATCAACATGCGGATTCAGAAGAACATAAGTCTTAAACCTTATAATACCTTCGGCATTGATTGTCAGGCGCATTGTGTTATTCACGTTAAAACCGAAAAGGAAGCAAGAGCATTTTTTATGAAAGAATTTTCGTGGAAGAAGCCATTGCTTATTCTTGGAGGAGGAAGCAACATTCTGTTTATCAATAATTTTAAGGGCACAATTCTCTGTCCTGAATTTGGGCGGATCAGGATTGAAAAACAGAATAAAGAGAATGTAATTATCTCGGCAGGCGCCGGGATAAATTGGGACAAGCTGGTTGAATGGACAGTGAACCTTGGATTCGGCGGATTAGAGAATCTCTCACTTATACCCGGCAATGTCGGAGCCGCTCCTGTCCAGAATATTGGAGCCTACGGTGTTGAAGTTAAAGATACAATAATTAAGGTCAGAACTATTTCTGTTGCTGATGGCTCAACTCGGTTTTTCTCAAATGACGAGTGCAAATTCGGCTACAGGAACAGTGTTTTCAAAAACGAGGAAAAAGGAAAATATCTTGTAACAAGGGTTTATTTCAGTTTGAAAATTAATCCGGAACCTTACCTTGGTTATGGCTCTTTGAAAGAAGAGGTAAAAAAACTTGGTGTTCCAAACCTTAAAAATATCAGGAAGGCGGTAATTAACATCAGGCAAAGCAAATTACCTGATCCTGAAGTGATTGGCAATGCAGGCAGCTTCTTCAAGAATCCTGTCGTCAGGAAATCTGCAGCCGGAGAGCTTTTAAAGAAATATCCTCAGATTATTTATTATGATGACCCTTCCGGAGGGACAAAGCTTGCTGCCGGATGGCTTATTGAGCAGTGTGGATGGAAAGGTAAAAGAATCGGCAATGCAGGGGTATATGATAAACAGGCACTGGTTCTTGTAAATTATGGAAAAGCGACAGGAAAAGAGATATTTGATTTTTCAGAAGAGATCAGGAAATCTGTAAGGAGAAAGTTTGGCGTTGAACTTGACAGGGAAGTCGAGGTCGTTGGAACTATTTAAATATTTTTCTTTTATTAAGTTCTTTCTGATATAAAGCAGCATACCTGTTATGCTCTGCCAGCGTTCTTGAGAAATTATGATAACCAGAGAAATCGGCCTTCGCGGCAAAATACAGGTAATCATGTTTCTCAGCATTGAGCACGGCATCAATACCTTCAATGGTAGAGCAACCGATTGGTCCGGGCGGGAAACCATAATGCTTATACGTATTATATGGTGAATCAACCTCGAGGTATGCTTTCAGAACCCTGGTGATGGTCCAATCATTAAGTGCATACTTTATTGTCGGACAAGCCTGGAGGTGAATGCCTCTCCTCAGTCTGTTCAGGTAGACACCGGCTATGCGCGGCTTTTCATCAGGTTTTGCGACTTCGTCGTCAATTATCGAAGCAAGAATTGCTACCTCAACAGGTGTTAGTTTTACGACTTTTGCTTTTGCCAATCGTTCGTCGGTCCAGAATTTTCTGTATTCTTTAAGCATACGTGAATAGAACCCTTTAGCAGAAGTATTCCAGAAGAGTTCATAAGTATCAGGAATAAAGACAGAAATAACATTTTCTTTTGTGAACCCATCGTTTATGTAATTTTCAGGATCATTCAGAAATGCAATTATTTCTGCAGAATCTGCTTCAATCCTGCCTCCGACCTTTCCGGCAAGGTCGCTAAGAGTACGGACCTTATTAAAGGTAATATTTACGGGAGTCTGCCTTCCTGATCTTAAAATGTTAATCAAGCCTGTATAGCTTAAATCTTTTTCAATTACATAGCGTCCGGGTTTAACCAGCTGGGGATAATTTTTCTTTTCAGCTATCCAGTTAAGAATTTTTGGATTATTTATCGGAAGGTGAGCTTTTACAGAGTCCATGGCTTGCCTGTAAGTCGATGAATCCTTAATATAAATTACGGTTGCTTTATTATCTAATTTAATATTCAACCCAAATAACATCTTGTAAACCAAGATGATACAGAGGATCACCATTAATCCAAAAGTTAATAAAGCGTATAACAGCTTTTTGCTTCTCATTGTTTTTCAAAGGAAATGTAAATTTAGAGATATTGTCTTTATCTGCAAAATGGTTGTCTGATTGTCTTATTATTTTTCAGTTATGTAAATAAATTTGGAAATTGCAAATCTTCCATTCTGACCATCTTCATCTCTCTGCTCCCCAAACTGTATTTCGCGATTAATTTATACTTTTACAATTTGCAAAAAGTAGTAATTAACATAAATGAAAAAGAAAATGTCTGTATCAATGATGGTTATACTCATTATAATAGGAGTAATTACAGGTTTAATGGCAGGAATGCTTGGGATCGGCGGTGCAATAATCATGATTCCTGCGCTTGTGTTCTTTATGGGATTCAGTCAGCAGATGGCACAAGGTACGAGCCTTGCCGTAATGCTGCCACCGATAGGAATATTTGCAGCATATAATTACTGGAAAGCCGGGCAGGTAGATATCAAATTTGCTCTGATTCTTGCCGCGGCATTTATAATTGGTTCTTTTTTTGGATCGAAGATCGCACTGAATCTACCCCAGGCTGTCCTGAAAAAGATTTTCGGAGTACTCCTTCTGCTTGTAGCTGCAAAAATGCTGTTTTCGAAATAGAAAAACCGGTAAAAAAAATTAATAGGGTCACGCCATGGCATAACCCTATTAATTATACAATTCAAAAATATCCCAGAAATAAAATTATTTCCCGAATTTATATCCAAAGCTCAGAAGAAAAGTATTTGGTCTGTCGTCAAGCGCGATTTTATCACCTGCTGCAGTCTGAATCTGGTTCTGGTATTTTTTTAGGCTCCCTTCAAATCTAAGGTCAATTGTCAACTTTTTAAGAATATCTAGCCCTAAACCTGCCTGGTAACCCATGGTCATGCTCTGATAAACGGATTTATATTTATCTTCTTTAATCAGATCTTTTGGAGAGTTAATAAGAAAATTAAATGACGGTCCTGCATTTAATCTGACAGGTCCGAATTTAAATCCCAGCATTACAGGAACATTAAGTCTGGTAAAAATCTGAGTTACTGATGTGGTATCCAAACCTAATATTGAATACTTAGTTGATCTCGTGGATAAAAGCAATTCCGGTTGAACATAAAATTTTTTAATACCCAATCTTAAAAATACACCTGCATGGAATCCAAAATTTGAACTTTTCAGGTCTTTAATAGTGTATGAACTGGAAGGAATTGAAACATTATCCATGGCTACGGACGTGGTGCTTACTCCTGCCATGATTCCGAAATTTAACTGGGAAAAGGCCGGGAAAGCCAACATTACTGCAATTACTAATACAATTATCTTTTTCATGGTTTATTGGTTATTAATTTCTCATTCAGGATTTTTATATATAACGGTAAAACTGATAAAAAAGTTGCGGGCTGTTCCTAAATATAAAGCTATAAAATTAAATAACTATATCATGAATTGTATATCTATATTACTGAATATAAGACAGAAATGGATTTAAACTTCTGTTTATCCTGTATTTTGATAAAAAGGGTGGAAAAGTTAAGTCGACATCAGAAGGAATAATCTCATCATTTCATTGTCATAGTTGAAAGTGTTTAATAAAGTTAAATGTTAAATTAAGTTAAGTGTCAGGCATATCAATTTGTCAATGTTATAAATTAAGTAATATTGATATTCAAATTTTCAAACTGCATTAAAATTTATTTCCTATGAAAAAATTTTTATTGTTAACAGTCATTTTTATCTCAATTTTTACTTTAAGTCTGAATTCTCAGGTAACACCTAAAGAAAAAGGTCTCCAGGCTATAACCGTGGATGCCATTAAGGGTCAGCTTGAGTTTCTTTCTTCTGACTGGATGGAAGGCAGAGCTACAGGTGAAAGAGGTGCTTATCTTGCAGCCGATTATATTGCAAGCATGTTCAAAGTTTTCGGAGTTTCCCCGGCAGGTGATGCAGCTATGGGCGGAAGAGGCAGATTTAGGATGCCTATGAATCCTCCTGCTGCCGCTCCAACGGCTCCGGCAGCTGCTGTTGCCAATCCTCCTGCACCAAATCAACCTGCGGCTGCTCCTGCCCCGGCTGCACCTACTGCTGCAGGTCCTGCAGGTCCGTTTGGTCAGGGTGGACAGCCATTTACACCATCTAAAACCTATTTTCAGGATTTTACACTTATCGAGACACAGCCTACCGAAGGATCAATACTCATAATAAAGAAAGGCAGCCAGGAATACACCTTTAAAGAAGGAATTGACTTTTCTATTTCCAGGGCAACAATGGATGTAAAATTTGATGCCCCTGTCGTTTTTGCAGGGTATGGAATAGTTGATAAAGCGAATGGAATTGATGATTTTGCAGGTGTCGATGTAAAAGGTAAGGTAATAATCAGACTATCAGGATTCCCCGGATATACTGACAATACCTCACCTATGTACAAAAAGCTTATTGGCGATAACATGCGTGCACAATTCGAGATGCAGAGAAAAAAATCTGATGCTATAACTAATCTCGGAGTATTGGGTGTTATTGATTTGACAATAAACAATGATATCACAAAAAGATGGGGAGTTTACAAGTTCAATAATATTATGGCTCCTGCAGAAAGCATTCAGCGAACTAACTGGTCATCTATGCGGCTTGATGGTAAGGAGGTTACATCTAATCCAACCACACTTACTATTACGGAACGGGTTTCGAACCTGCTGATTAAAGAAGGTGGACTGGATATTGCCAAATATGAGAAAGATGCAGCTGCGGGGATAGTTAAATTCAAACCGGTGCAGCTTACTGGTATTACTGCGGCGCTTAATGTAAGCGTAAATGGGAAAAGAGTCAATGTAAGGAATGTCGTTGCAATAATTGAAGGTGAAAATCCAAATGAATACGTCGCTGTTGGTGCTCATATGGATCATATGGGAATGGATAATGGCAAGATATGGAATGGTGCTGACGATAATGCCTCAGGGACAGTAGCCGTGATGACGCTTTCAAAGGCATTTGCTGCCAGCGGTGTTAAACCTAAAAGGAGCATCGTTTTCTGCACCTGGACCGGTGAAGAGAAAGGATTGCTTGGATCTGAGTACTATACAAATTATCCTTCCGTAGGCAAGATGTCAGATTATAAGTTCTATATGAATTTCGATATGATAGCAAGGGACGCAACAAACGATACGGCAAAGAATAAAGCTGGTATTACCTACACCAAGGCATATCCAAAACTGGAAGAAATAACAAAGGCAGCTGTTGCAGAATATAAGTTTAACCTCAATCTTAACATAAGAAGCCAGGACGCTCCAACAGGTGGAAGTGATTACACAGCGTTTACGGAAAATAAAATTCCAGTCATTGCCTGGATGGCTGCAATGCACTCTGATTATCATCAGCCTTCTGATGAAGTCAGCCTGGTCAACTGGAACAAGATGCTGGATATTATCAAGCTCGGATATCTTCAGCTATGGGAAGCTGCTAATGGTGAGATAAAATAGATAGAAATTCCTGTAAAGGAATTATTAGTAGTTTTTCGTTTTTATGCTTAAACGGGAATTGCAGAAATGCATTCCCGTTTTTTATAATGCAAATAAATATTACTGATAATCAAGATATTGACTATTCTGTTTCAGCTCAATAAAATCATTATCTAATTCGGTGTAGCCATATTCGAAGCAGTAGTGGAATCTCGATCCGTTCGAAGATTCGATTACATGAGTAAAAAAGCTGAAGTTATACCCGAGTGCAAAAAGAGCATCTTTGTGAATTTTTATCTTACCATCATTGTAGAGGTCAGCCAGTATTCTCCTGTTCTTTCTCAGCAGTCCATGAACGTTTCGTACAAAATTGTTTGTATCGCGGTTAAGTCTGTTGTTGTAATTATTCCTGCACTGATCGGAACAAAATTTTTTATCAGTACGTCCGCGAATGGGTTCACCGCAATCGAGACATTTCTTTTCCACAGCACTAAAGTTTTGATAAAGATATAAAAAAACGTTTTCAAACGGATACAAATGACTATAAATGATTTAGTACCGTGTATAATCGATTAATTACCGAATCAGGTTCTCAGGCGGGTGTAAGTTTGTCAAGAAAATTAATTTATGTCTCACTAAAAACTTAAAGTTATGAACGCATTTAGAAACAGAGTACATCTCATTGGAAACCTTGGCCAGGATCCTGAAATGAAAACCCTCGAAAGCGGGAAAAAAGTTGCGCATTTCACACTTGCCACAAACGACGGGTATAAAAATGCCGATGGTCAGAAAGTGGAAGAAACCACATGGCACAATATTGTGGCATGGAACGGCCTTGCAGAAATTGCATCAAGATTTCTGAAGAAAGGTAAAGAGGTTGCTGTTGATGGAAGAATTGTGTACAGGAGCTGTGAGGACAAAAAAGGTGCAACAAAGTACAT
>JAPLEC010000367.1 GCA_026391515.1 Bacteroidia bacterium
CATATGGCTTCGGAGGAAAGAAGGAAGATAAGGATATCTACTATTCTTTCACAAATTATACAACTCCATTCACAATTTATAAAATGAATCCACAATCGGGCGAAGCACATATCTACAAAAAACCAGCAGTTTTATTCAACAGTGAAGATTTTGAATCAGAACAGGTCTTCTATAATTCAAAAGATGGAACAAAAATACCGATGATTATTACGTATAAGAAGAATATACCTCGTGATGGTAAAAACCCAACAATTCTTTCCGGTTACGGCGGCTTTAATGCTCCAATGACTCCCGGATTCGGCATAACCAACGCATGGTGGCTTGAAAATGGCGGGATATATGCAGTTCCAAATATCAGGGGCGGAGGAGAATATGGAGAAAAATGGCATCTTGCAGGTACTAAAATGAATAAACAGAATGTATTTGATGATTTTATCGCAGCTGCTGAATATCTTATTGCTAACAAATATACATCTGCTGACTATCTGGCACTCAGAGGCGGCTCAAACGGAGGACTTCTTGTCGGGGCAGTTATGACGCAGCGACCTGATCTGATGAAAGTGGCTCTTCCTGCTGTCGGTGTTATGGATATGCTTCGTTATCATAAATTTACAGCAGGTGCTGGCTGGGCATACGATTATGGAACATCGGATGAGAGCCCGGAAATGTTTAATTATATTCTTAAATATTCACCTGTTCAGAATGTCAGAGAGGGAACCAAATACCCGGCTACTCTGGTCACAACCGGAGACCATGACGACAGAGTTGTTCCGGCACATTCATTTAAATTCGCTGCTCAGCTTCAGGCGAAACAGGCAGGATCAAATCCTGTTTTGATAAGGATTGAAACAAAAGCCGGACATGGTGCAGGAACTCCTGTGAGTAAATCAATTGAACAGTACACCGATATGTTCAGCTTTACACTCTGGAATATGGGAATTAAAAAGCTGAAATAAAGAACCCAAATGGCAGAAATAATTATCCGGTGCGGATTAGCTGGATCGGGGTATGCGGCAAAATTTCATTACGAAGCTTTGCGACGCCTCTATTCAGTAAAAATTGAAATTACAGGAGCATATTCTCCGACTGCGGAAAGATTAAAACAGTTTACAGAACCCCGTAATATTAAAGCTTTTAAAAGTATTGAAGAATTAATTGATAATGTTGATGTTGTACATGTATGCACCCCTCCGTCAACGCATGAGTCAATAGTGATTTCAGCCCTTGAAAAGAATAAGCATGTGATTGTCGAAAAGCCTTTTACAGGTTATTTTGGGGATGGAAAAGAAGATTTTAATGGTGATATTTTCCCCCGTGAAAAAGGTCTTGAACATGCTCTTGCCAGCATAAAAAGAATGATTGATGCAGAAAAAAAGAGCAGGGGGAAAATAATGTATGCTGAAAACTGGGTTTATGCTCCCGCGGTGAGAAAGGAACGGGAGATGCTTGAAAAAACAAGAGCCCAGATTATCTGGATGCATGGTGAAGAATCTCATTCAGGCTCACATTCAGCAACTTATGGCCAGTGGAAATTTTCAGGCGGCGGATCGATGATCGGGAAAGGGTGCCATCCTCTGGCTGCAGCTCTGTACTTTAAGCAGGTCGAAGGGAAAGCACGATTTGATAAGCCGATCAGACCAACTGCAATATCTGCTCGTACTCATGTGATTACACGTATGCCAGGTTATAATAATGAAGGTCATCTCAGAACAACTTATAAAGATATTGAGGATTTTGCGTTGCTTCATGTAATATTTGAAGATGGAACATTCGCCGATATTTTTGCCACCGAACTGGTTCTGGGCGGAGTTCATAACTGGATCGAGGTAAATACCAGCAATCACCGGACTATCTGTAATATAAGCCCGAACAATGCAATGCAGACTTACACGCCTGATGAGAAACATTTTAAAGATGTTTACATTGTCGAAAAGACTGAGACAAAGCAAGGCTGGTCATCGGTATCTCCCGACGAAGGATGGTTCACAGGCTACCAGCACGAAATGGAGGCTTTTTACAGATCAGCTGCTTATGGCGATCCGATAGAAAGCAACAGCAGCCTTGCAGCCGATGTAATTGCAACTATTTATGCAGGCTATCTTTCAGCAGAAAAAAGAGGTGCAGAGGTAGGTATTACTTTGTTATAATTCCTTGTTTGTTCCTGTAATATCAAGAATAAACTGTATTTCTGCACCATTATAGGCACTACCGTCTTTTCTTAATATATCATGAAACCATAGTTCCGGCTCAGATCCGTCAGGTATGGGCGTATCCCAGGCATAAATGGTATTTGTTTTTCCAGACACGAATCCCCAGTTTATTGCCCCGATATTCTGTTCTTTTAGCATTGGCATTATATTGGAAAAGAGGCTGTTATGCTTTCTGGCCATATATTCGGTGCATACCAGCGGACGGTTATGCAGCTTCAGTGAATCTATCATTGTCTGATGGTTTGCGGGGTCAGAATAATTGTGGTAAGTAATTACATCTGAATGACTCAGTTGAAATTTATTCAAATCTTTCAGGTTATAGCTCCAAATCCCTGCTGAAAGCGGCTGTGAGGGATTTATTTCTCTCCCCCATTTAAATGCTTTTTTGAGCAGAGGAAGTGATTTATTTTCATAACCTGAGTTACCGGGTTCGTTGTACATATCCCAGATAATAACCCGTTTATCATCTTTAAAAGCCACAAGGATATCTTTTACATATTCTTCAAGCTCAGATACAAGTTCCGGATTTGTAAACAAAAGATCACCCGGATCTCTTACCCACCCTGAATTATGTACACCCGGTTTAGGATCCGGCTGTTTGCCGGCATGATAGGTCGGATTCCAGCAATCATCAAAGAATACGAATATTGTCTGAATACCATTTTTCTCGGCAATGCTAAGGTATTTCTTCATCCGATCCTTAAATCCGTCTTTATCAATCTCCCATGCCAGGTGGTGAAGAAAAACCCTCATGCAGTTCAAACCTATTTCATCTGCCCAGCGAAGCTCCCTGGCGATTGTTGTTGTGTCGAATGTTTCAGCCTGCCACATCTCAAGCTGGTTTACTGCTGAAGACGGAATATAGTTGCAACCTCT
>JAPLEC010000048.1 GCA_026391515.1 Bacteroidia bacterium
TTAATTTCTCCACAACATCTAAAATTTTTTATGCCCTCTACAGCCTTTACGGCCTCTACAGCATCTAAAGCTTTTTCATATATTTGCAGGAATTTAAAATCTGAAACAATGGGACTACTAACAGGAAAGACCGCTCTCATTACCGGTGCTTCCAGAGGCATTGGAAAAGCAATCGCCATTCTGTTTGCCCGTGAAGGTGCCGATATTGCAATAACAAATATTGCCGACGATGAAGAGTTCAGAAATGCTGTCCGGGAGATCGAAGGACTGGGTGTAAAAGTTAAAGGCTACGTTTCAAATGCTGCAAATTTTGAAGATTCCCAGAGAGTTATAAATGAGGTTGTTGGAGATTTCTTAAGGATCGATGTACTTGTGAATAACGCTGGGATAACCAGGGATACTCTGCTTATGCGAATGTCGGAAGAGCAATGGGATTCGGTAATTGCAGTAAACCTGAAATCGGTCTTTAACTTCACCAAAGCTGCAATTCAGCCGATGTTAAAGCAAAAGAGCGGTTCAATTATCAGTATGAGCTCGGTGGTTGGCGTTTCAGGCAATGCAGGACAAAGTAATTATTCTGCTTCCAAAGCAGGAATTATAGGATTTACAAAAAGTGTCGCAAAGGAGGTTGGATCGAGAAATATCAGGTGCAATGTTATTGCTCCCGGGTTTATTTTGACAGAAATGACAGAAAAATTATCCGAAGATGTTAAGAATGAGTGGATAGGAAAGATACCTCTGAAACGTGGGGGAACCCCTGAGGATGTGGCAAATACCGCGTTGTATCTTGCTTCAGATCTGTCATCTTATGTGACCGGACAAATAATTCATGTCTGCGGTGGTATGTTAACTTAAAAATTTTTATTATATTTACAGCTTCGCAGGGTGTCTATCCTTTTAGCACGAGGAAATGCAGCGAGACATATTTATTCCACACTATTTTAAAAGGACACCCTGCTTCTTTTTTTTATACCCTTCATTTTATGCATAACACAATATTCTACCTTATAATTTTAATTCCAGTCACAGGCTTCCTTCTCGAAAGGTATCTTGAATATCTGAATAGTAAAATGTGGTCAGATAAGCTTCCGGAGAAGCTGCAGGGCATTTGCCCGGAAGAGGAGTACAGCAAATCTCAGCTTTACGATAAAGACAATAAGAAGCTTTCGTTCTGGTCTTCAAGCATCAACATCGCAGTCATTTTAGCAATGATAATTGCAGGTGGCTTTTCCATGGTTGACGGTGTAGCCAGATGCATAAGCGTAAATCTGATTGCGATCTCGTTACTGTTTTTCGGAATTATCGGACTCGCATCCGATATAATCAATATACCCTTCAGCTGGTACGATACTTTTGTAATTGAAAAGAAATATGGTTTTAACACCATGACTATCAGGACATTTATAACTGATCATTTGAAATCATGGGCTCTTGTTCTTCTAATCGGAATTCCGGTACTCGGATTAATTACATGGTTCTACTATAAAACCGACGAATATTTCTGGCTTTATGCATGGGGATTAATTACTCTCTTTTCAATTTTTATGAATTTCTTTTATTCTGAGCTCATTGTGCCGTTATTTAATAAGCAAAAACCGCTTGAAGAAGGTGCGTTAAGAAAAAAGATAGAAGAGTTTGCAATAAAAACCGGATTTAAGCTTAAGAACATTTTCATAATTGATGGCTCAAAGCGCAGCACAAAAAGTAATGCATATTTTTCAGGGTTCGGGCCGAAGAAAAGAATTGTACTGTACGATACATTGCTAAAAGAATTTACTGAAGAAGAGATAGTTGCCGTTCTGGCTCATGAAATAGGGCATTATAAGAAGAAGCACGTATTGTTAATGCTTTTATCCTCTTTTGTCGTGACAGGATTAATGCTATACCTCTTTTCTCTTGTAGTAAACAATCCGGAACTTTCGCAGGCATTGGGGGCAGAGAAATCAAGCTTTCATCTTGGACTTGTTGTTTTCGGAATTCTTTACAGTCCGCTTTCTCTGGTTATCGGATTGGGTGCAAATATTGTCTCACGAAGAAATGAGTTCGCTGCTGACAGGTTTGTAAAGGAAAATTATGATTCAGCGATTCTTGCAGGAGCTCTTAAAAAGCTGTCGGTTAAACACCTGTCAAACATGCTGCCTCACCCGGTATATGTATTTTTTCATTATTCCCATCCGCCTCTGCTTCAGAGGCTGGAAAAATTGGCCTGAACTTATATATCTTTGCGACAAATTACGCCTCCTTAGCTCAGCTGGTAGAGCAGCTCATTCGTAATGAGCAGGTCCGGGGTTCGAATCCCCGAGGTGGCTCTAGCTTCTGCCTTATGTCGTGGGTCCTGACGCCCTGACATTTATCGTCAGGGGTCAGGATGCTGACCGGAGCGTCAGCATTCGAGTCCCATTGGAGGCTCAAAATTGATCAAGTCGATGAGTTATTGGGTGTATATTTTATATTCTGAATCGACTGGTTCATATTATAAAGGACAAACACAAGATATAGAGGAACGAATAATCAGGCATAATAACGGTTATGAAAAGTCAACTAAAAAGGGTATTCCTTGGAAACTGATTTGGAAAACAGAAAAAGCTGACAGATCATCTGCTATGATACTTGAAAAGAAATTAAAAAACATGACCCGAAGTAAGCTTATTGACTTTATTAATAAATACAATGAGAGAGGCGTGGGTCCTGACGTTCCCTGACGTTACCGTCAGGTAAGTCAGGATGCTGACCGAAGCGTCAGCATTCGTGTCCCATTGGAGGCTCAAACTAATTAAGAATACTATTTATATTATTACTTCATATTTGCTGCAATGTTCTCTTCTGCGAAAAGCTTCTCCATTTTTTCCTTGTAATACCTGTCTGTGATTGGTTTTATTTTTTTTGTACTTCCAGTCATAGATGGATTAATGCCGCCATCTCTGCCTTCGACTTTGTTTTCCGCCTTGAGTGTTCCTGTACCATCAAATACCTGCAGCCTCAAATTCCATATCATTTCTGTGGCGACTCTCATGTGCCATGGTCTTGTATCATTTCTCCATTCATCAATGATCACCAGAATAAGTTTATCAGCGTTAGTTGCTTTTAATTTATCCATTACTTCTATCATATCCATAGAAAAACTGGTGGATATCTGTGTAACTTTTGCTCCCGATTTTTGAATGGCATTGCTGACAGAGAGAGTAACATCATCGGTGAA
>JAPLEC010000259.1 GCA_026391515.1 Bacteroidia bacterium
TGATTATTTTTTCAAAAAGAATAAAGGTGAAACAATCAGAACAACAATAGATGCTGAAATACAGGAACGTGCAACTGAGATCATCAATTCTCACCAGAAAGATCTTTCGGGAAATTTTATTAATAACTCTGCTTGTTTAATTATTAAGGTTGAAACTGGTGAAGTCGTGGCTTATGTGGGGAACAGCAGATCAGAAGATTCCGGAGAGCATGGCAGAGAAGTTGATATCATAAGGGCGCGCCGCAGCACCGGAAGCATACTTAAGCCTTTTCTTTATGCGGCAATGCAGCAATCCGGGGATATTCTTCCGAATACACTTATTGCTGATATTCCAACCAGGTTTCCGGGCTTTTCACCAAAAAATTTTGATATGAGCTATAGCGGCGCAGTGCCTGCTTCTTCTGCCCTTTCGCAGTCGCTTAACATTCCTGCAGTGAAGATGCTTCGTCAATATAGTCCGGAAAGGTTTCTGGATCTGCTTCACAAAACAGGATTCACAACTTTTAATAAGCCGGCAGACTATTATGGCTTATCTCTTATTCTTGGCGGAGGAGAAACAACTCTCTGGGAGCTTACAGGTGTATATTCATCATTGTCAAGAGTTTTGAACAGGTACAATAAAGAAAAAAAATATTTCAGGAAGGATTACGATTCACCGAGGTTAATTATTCAAAATGAAGCGCATGCAGAAAAAACAGCAGATGCTGATCCTCCTTTTACAGCTTCGTCGATCTGGCTTACCTATGAAGCTCTTAAAAAAGTTAACAGGCCTGGGGGTGAAGCCGGCTGGCAATATTTTTCATCTTCACCCAATCTCGCCTGGAAAACCGGGACAAGCTTTGGCTTTCGTGATGCATGGGCAGTAGGAACAACACCGGAATATGTCATCGGTGTCTGGGCCGGCAATGCTGATGGTGAAGGAAGGCCCGGGCTTACAGGAATAACTGCTGCCGCACCAATTCTTTTTGACCTGGTTAATATGATGGGTCCGACAAGCTGGTTTTCATATCCGGCAGAAGATCTGACAATGATAAAAATCTGTTCTCTCAGCGGCTGCAGGGCAGGACCGGATTGTCCTGAAACAGAGGAGATTCCGGCATGTATCAATGGACTCAGAAGCGAAGTATGTCCCTACCACAGGATAATTCATCTTGATAAAACCGGCACAAAGCAGGTTACTGCAGATTGTGTCTCTCCCTCTGAGATCAGGAATGAACCATGGTTTATTCTTCCTCCCGCTATGGAATACTTTTACCGCTTCAAACATTCTGAATACAAAACTCTTCCTCCTGTTGCTCCTGGATGTTCCGCCGATATAAATATTCCTGTTATGGAATTCATTTATCCTACACCGGGAATTAAAATTTTTATTCCGCGCGATCAGACAGGTCTGCTGACAAGGGTTATTCCTGAAGTGGCACATCGTAATCCTTCAAAAAAGATTTTCTGGCATCTCGATAAAAAATATATCGGAACAACAAAGTTCATTCACCAGGTTGAAATTATGGCAGAGCCGGGAGAACATGTGCTTACTGTTGTAGACGAAGACGGGAGTTCACTTACATGCGTATTTACAATTATAGGAAAAATTGATAATTAAGAAAATAAGAACTTACACAGAGGAAATCAGGAGGAGCACAGAGAACCACAGAGAAAAACCTCTGTGTCAGTCTGAGGAGCAATGGCGACGAAGACCTCTGTGTCTCTCTGTGTAAGTTTTTCAATTTTTTCTTTAATCTTTACTATTTATTCCTATTTATGAATTTACAATTTGAAATATTCCCAATTGTCGACGAATCCGGTAACGAAATTTCCCATGCTCCGCGCAATCTTTGTCATGATGGCAAAAGCATGCTGCTTCATCCTGTTGTGCATTTTCATCTTTTTAATGAAAAAGGAGATTTGTTTCTTCAGAAAAGAGCGATGACAAAAGATCTTCTTCCCGGGAAATGGGATACCGCTGTCGGAGGTCATATAAGTCCTGGAGAGAGTGTTGAAGAAGCCCTTAAGAGAGAAGCAAAAGAGGAGCTTGGATTAACAAATTTCAAATTTCAATTTCATATTAAATATATTTGGGAATCATCACGCGAAAAAGAGCTTGTGTACTCATTTACAGGTACTTCTGATGATATCCCGGTTATCAATAAGGATGAAAT
>JAPLEC010000032.1 GCA_026391515.1 Bacteroidia bacterium
AATGAGTATCCATTTCTGATTGATGAAAATGGTTTTTCAGTATTACCTGTAACTTCCTTAGGATTAAAACATATTGTATCAAACGAAAGAGTCTCAAGTGGTATAACTTTACTTGATAAAATGCTCGAAGGGAAAGGTTATTACCGCGGTAGCACTGTACTTGTTTCCGGTACTGCCGGAGTAGGAAAAACCAGTGTAGCAGCTCACTTTGCGGAAGCTGCGTGTAAACGGGGTGAACGTGTTCTTTATTTCTGTTTCGAAGAATCTCCAAACCAGTTAATGCGTAATATGCTTTCGATCGGTATAAAATTAGAGCCATGGGTACGGAAAGGACTTTTACAATTCCAGGCAACCCGACCAACATTTTATGGTCTGGAAATGCATCTGGCTGTAACTCACAAAATTGTAAATGCTTTCAAGCCTGGTATTGTTATTCTGGATCCAATAAATACTTTCGTCATTGGTGATAAAGAAAGCGAAGTAAAAACGATGTTAATGCGTATTGTTGACTTTCTCAAGGCGAGTCAAATAACTGCATTGTTTACCAGCCTGACTTCAGGCGAAAGCACATTAGAGAGTTCTGATGTCGGAATATCATCATTGATAGATACCTGGTTATTACTTCGTGATATAGAATTAAACGGCGAACGAAACAGGGGAATGTATGTTCTTAAATCGCGCGGGATGGCTAATTCTAACCAAATTCGCGAATTTATTCTGACTGACCACGGTGTAGAATTAAGAGAGGCTTATATTGGTGCCAGTGGAGTTTTAACCGGCTCAGCCCGTGTTTCACAGGAAGCTCTTGAAAATGCCGAAGTGTTGACGCGTAAGCATGATATTGAACGAAAAAAACGTGAAATAGAACGAAAACGCAAGGCATTAGAAGCACAGATTGCAGCTTTGCATGCCGATTTTGAGTCAGAAGAGTCCGAAGCTTTAAAAATGGTAGAAACAGAACAAGATATAATTAAACGACTGGAACAGGATAAAACAGAAATGGCAGTAAGCAGAAAAGCTGTCATTGAAAATAATACAACCAGCAAATTGAAAAAATAATTTAAAAGAAGGATCCGATGAAACCAAAGAAAGAGAATTCAGATAAAATAAATACAAAAAAGAAAACAGGCACAACTGAAAAGGATAAGTGGATACTTCGTTTATATGTTGCCGGACAAACACCAAAAGCCCTTACTGCATTTACAAATCTGAAAAAGATATGTGAAGAACAATTAAATGGTAAATACTCTATTGAAGTCATTGACCTTTTGATAAATCCACAATTAGGTAACGAGGACCAGATTCTTGCCTTACCAACATTAGTAAGAAAATTACCGGTACCTGTTCGAAAGATAATCGGTGATCTGTCAAATACAGAACGTGTTCTTGTCGGGCTGAATTTATTGCCTGGCAGCTGATTTTTAATACAACATTAATCAGATATAATTATGAAAAAGAAAAAGACAAAAGTAAAAAGATCAAAAGAAAATTTTGATCAGACATTATCTGAAATGGGCAAGGACAAATATATTTTGCGTTTATACATAACCGGTGCAACGATTCGATCAGCCTTAGCCATAACAAATCTGAAAAAGATTTGCGAGGAATATCTTGAAGGAAGATACGAACTGGAAGTGATTGACCTGTATAAAAAACCACGTTTAGCAAAAGATGAACAGATAATTGCAGCCCCGACATTGATTAAAAAACTGCCGCTTCCATTCAGGCGTATTATTGGCGATATGTCAAACAAAGAAAAAGTACTTATGGGATTAGACCTGAGAAAGGTAAAGGAGCTGTAAAATTTTCGGAAATTTTAGCACATTTGATTTATGACAAAAATATCAATACCTAAAACAAAAGAACAACTCATTATTGAA
Source organism: Bacteroidia bacterium (assembly GCA_026391515.1). Lineage (GTDB taxonomy): Bacteria > Bacteroidota > Bacteroidia > Bacteroidales > VadinHA17 > LD21. The sequence continues at coordinate 1,881 of JAPLEC010000032.1, forward strand.
AATGAAGAATTACGTACCCGCCTGGCTGAAACTGAAGAAATGCTTTTAGCAATTCGAAGCGGGGAAGTGGATGCGATAGTTGTTTCCGGTAAGGAAGGAGAACAAGTCTATTCTATTAATTCTGCTGAAACACCATATCGTACTTTCGTAGAAGAAATGCCTGCAGGAGCAGTCACCCTTTCCAGAGAAGGTATAATTCTCTATTGTAATCAAAGATTTGCTGAACTTGTACAGGAACCAGTTGAGGGAGTGATTGGCTCATACCTTATACGTTTCATCGCTCCAAATGATAGAATAAAAATAGATTACCAGCTTGCTCAACAGCTTCCTGATAAAAATGATGTTCTGATAATATCTTTAATCAACGCATTATGTCTAAGACTATCCTTCCACCTTTTGCCTCCTTATATGCAAGGTGAGAATTGCATACTTATAGCAACTGACATATCAGAATTGAAGAAGAAAGAAGATGAACTTCTTGAATTACATCGTTTATTAGAACAAAAATTAGGTATAATACAGCGTTTGCGAATCGAACTTATTAATAAAAAGATTGATGATGAAGTAGAAATAAATAAATTAAAGATTACGAATATAAAACTGGTTAAAGAAATCACCAAACATAAGCTGGTCGAAGCAGAATTA
>JAPLEC010000241.1 GCA_026391515.1 Bacteroidia bacterium
AAGAAAATGTAATTTTTTCTTTAGAAGGCACGCCGGATAAAAAAGCTGATTTTGCACGTGTGGTTGTTGGTGAAACACCTTATGCTGAGGGAGTTGGTGATAATCAAAATCCTTCGTTAAAGGCTGAAGACCTGATAGTTATAGAGAATGTCAAAAGGCTGAAGATACCTTATGTTGTTTTACTGATCAGCGGCAGGCCTATAATTCTCGGCGATGTAATTAAGGATGCTCCGGCGTTTGTTGCCTGCTGGCTTCCGGGAACTGAAGCATCAGGGATTACCGATGTTATTTTCGGCGATTACGATTTTAAAGGGAAGCTTTCTCATACATGGCCGGTTTCAATCGACCAGGAGCCAATCAACTTTGGTGATGCAAATTATGCTCCTCTATTCCCCTACGGTTTTGGACTTACAATGAAGTAAAAAGAAATAATCGGCAGTAATTCCAAAATAATACATTATCCTAGGTTTAAAGAACCCTTTGTGTCACTTCGTGTTATCCTTTGTGTCCTTCGTGGTTAAATTTTTTTTACCACAAAGGGGCACAAAGGTATTCACTAAGGTTCACAAAGGATTTTTTCATTTAATTCTGCACTTTGCACCCATCCTTCGCTAAAGCTACGGCTGGCAAGCTTGCACCTTGTACCTTTTTCCCCCTAAAATAATCTTGCTATTCCCCTAATTATCTCATAACTTTACATATATACCTCCATTAAACAGAATTCTATGTATCGTATTCATCAATAAAAACCCCTGACCATGGCTGCAGTAAATGAGGATCTTACATTAAAGGTATTTGACGAAATGGTAAAAAGCAGAACTTCTCTTGCAAAGTTCCTGCCCGATAAAGATAACCAGGAAGAGACCGATTACCGTCTTATCGCTGACCAGGTAATCAAGAACTTTCCCTGGCCGATCGGTGTCGAGCTGCGAAGGCTTTTTTCAGGTTCCATGAGGCAACCCGGAAGGCTGAGACTCGACCAGATCTTTAAAACCATTGAAAGGACAGTTCAGTTCATCAGCTTTGTGATGGTATGCCAGCTGTGGTACGATATATCACAGAAGAAAGTCAACCTTCCAGATCCGATAAAAAACGAATTTGCCAACAGGTTCACTCTGCTGACTATGGGTAATTTCTGTTGGCTGATAAGAGCCCTGGCCACAGCATACACTGAACAGAATGTTACCTGGTTTCTGCCTGAAATGAACGAGCAGTTCGACAAAAAATTCTTTGCTTCTCTCGATTTCTGGGTGCCCGAGAGGAATGAAATAGGTCATTACCAGATAAATCTCGATGAAGGCGAAATTGAAAAAAGGTGTGTTGAATATGAGGAGAAGCTGACTATGATCCTTCAGAAAATCGCTTTTTTCGCAAAATACAGGCTGGTATCGGTAAGGGATATACAGGTTATCAAACCAAGGATTCATGAAGCCAAGTTTCATCATATAATAGATCTGCTGAACAGCTCCGATTCTGATTTCAAGGGGGAAGAGATTGATGAAACAAAATATTCCGACAGCCATTCTGTGCTTCTCATGAAATCAATTAAATCGTTCGACGATTATCTCAATCTTTCACCGCTTGTCATTGATACAAATGCCGAAACAATAGATACAAAGGAAAAATTCGAGATCAGGAAAGACATCTTCATGTACACGAAATACAAGAGCGATCACCTTATGTATCTCGGTACGGAGGTGACTGGAAAATGTGATCTGAGAGCGTTGAGCAATTATAATATTCTGCTTGAGGAGTTTAAGAAGCTGATGCTGGATATTGCTGGAGTACAGGTGTGAAGCGGTTACCGGCTACCGGCGACAGGCAACCGTCAACAGGCCCCCCAACCCCCCTAAAGGGGGGCTAATTAGAAAATCCCCTCCTGGGAGGGGGATGGGGTGGGTTTTTTAAATGTTAATGGTTTATAAACTATATTATTAGATATCTCTATAAAAATGAGACAGTCCCCATTCAAATTTCTCGACTCCTATTCCCTCGCCGACCGCGACATCTTCTTCGGCCGCGACCAGGAGATAACTGAGCTTTACAGGAGAGTCTTCGAGAGAAAGATGCTATTGGTTTACGGGATTTCCGGAACAGGGAAATCATCTCTTGTTAACTGCGGACTGGCATCGCAGTTTGATGAAAGCGACTGGCTCCCGGTGAATGTAAGAAGGGGAAACAATATCATCGACAGCCTTAACGATGCTTTTAATAAGCAGGCAATCAGACCGTTAAAGAAGAGCCTGACAGTATCTGAAAAGCTCCAGTCAATATACCTCGACCATTTTAAACCCGTTTACCTGATCTTCGACCAGTTTGAAGAGCTCTTCATTTTCGGAAACCAGGAGGAGAAAGAAGGTTTCATAAAGCTTATTAAAGAAATAACTGAATCAGAAACTCAGTGTAGGATCATATTTATAA
>JAPLEC010000403.1 GCA_026391515.1 Bacteroidia bacterium
TTTGCATTAATTATAACACTTAAAGAGATGGGAAAGATAGGTTTGACAGAGGTATTGCTTATTCTGCTTGTTCTGGTTCTTTTATTTGGCGCAAGAAAAATTCCTGAATTAATGAAAGGCATCGGTCAGGGTATAAAAGAATTTAAGAATGCTTCAAAGTATGATGCCGATGAAAAAAAAGAGAAAGAGAAATTTGACTAGGATTTTCGAGATAAAATATGAAAGCCTGCACATTACTGCAGGCTTTTTTATTTTAACGATAGTTATTCTCCTTAAAAATCCTTTGTGCTCTTCGTGTGTACTTTGTGTCCTTTGTGGTTAAACCTTTAAATCATTTAACCACTAAGGAACTCAAAGGTAAACACGAAGGGAATAGATGATTATTTTATGATTTATTAAATATTAATTAACTACCTCATACTTTTGGTTTCTTCTCACAGCAACAAAACCTGCTTCCTTGATTATTGATTGAAGATCTTCTGCGCTGAATCGGTTTTTTGACCCGGCTGCACTTACTACATTCTCTTCTATCATTATGGATCCCAGATCATTTGCCCCGGCATTCAATGACAGCATCCCGATTTCCTTTCCGACAGTAAGTATCGAAGCCTGTATGTTTTTAATGTTATTGAGCATTATACGGCTTATAGCGATTATTCTCAGATAATCAGGTCCATTGTAACTGCTTTTAACTCCGTGTTTTTCCCTTAAAACCGTTGCTTCATCCTGGAATGGCCAGGGTACAAAAGTTATAAATCCAAATTGGTTTTTCTGTTTTTCTTCCTGAAGTTCCCTGATCTTTATCAGATGTTCAATCCTTTCCTTTGTTGTTTCAATATGTCCGTACATCATTGTGGCAGATGTCGGTAAATTGATTCTGTGTGCAACTCTCATTACTTCGAGCCATTCTGCTGCTGACGCTTTTGCAGGTGATACAATTTTTCTGACACGATCTGAAAGAATCTCAGCACCGGCTCCGGGAAGTGAATCAAGCCCTGCTTCGACCAGCCTGGTAAGTACATCATGATAAGTCATTTTCTCTCTGGCTGCCAGATAAACTATTTCAGGCGGTCCAAGAGCATGTAACTTCAACTTTGGATATTGTCTTTTTAAGCTTTTGAAAAGATCGACATAGAAGCCAAGTCCCAGATCAGGATTCATTCCCCCCTGCAGAAGAACCTGATCACCACCCAGATCATAAAGCTCATCGATCTTATTTTTATATTCTTCTTCAGTTGTTATATATGCATCCGGCGAATTTTTTTTTCTGCAGAAATTACAAAACAGGCATTGTGAAAAACAGATATTAGTAATATTCACATTCCTGTCGATCATCCAGCCGACATTTTTCCCCGGAACATGGATCTGCCTCAACCTGTCCGCTACATACATCAATTCTTCAAGCGGAGCATGTGTATAAAGAAACTCTCCTTCTTCAGGAGCAAGAGCTTCAAGATTTAAAGCTTTCTGATATAAAAACTCAAACATCATTTAGGGAGATATTTCAAGGTTTTTCTTTGTGTCCCTTAGTGATTTTCCTTTGTGCTCTTTGTGGTTATTTTTTTTAACCACAAAGGACACAAAGTACGCACGAAGAACACTAAGGGAAAGTACATAGTTTTGTTTCTGACATTGCAAAGGTAACTCTTTGAAAACTAAACAATCAATAATTTGATTAACTTTACATCCTTAAAAATTTTCATAAACTAACATGAAACCTGAATTAATCAAGACATCCCAAATATCTCCTGATCAGTCAGTTATATGTATTCTTGGAAAAGATGAAATACCTGAAAGCCTGAGATTAAGCAAAACCGAAAAGGAATTTGCATTAAAACAGCTTCGTAACAAGGAAGATCATATTTTTATAAATTCTTATTTTAAATGCACTTATCTCGTAAAAGTAAAAGATGGCTTAAGCGAATTCAAAAAAAAGGAAGAATTGCGAAAAAATGCTTCAAAGCTGAAAAAGCTGATTAAAGCAAATAATCATTCAGAGCTGGTTATTACATCAGATCAGACATATAAAGGAGCCATTGAAGATTTCACTGAAGGCTTGCTGCTAAGCATGTATGCATTTGATAAGTACAAATCAAAAAAAGAAGAAAAAAAGAAGAACTTTCCTTCAAAACTGCTCCTTCATGGCGACATCAATAAAGCAGAAATTAAATGGCTTACAGATCTGACTGATGCTGTTTATTTTGTACGCGATCTTATTAATGAACCTGTTAATCATTTGAATGCTACTGCATTAGCTTCAGCAGTTCAGAGAATTGGAAAGTCGTCAGGATTTAAAGTTGAGGTGCTGAATAAAGGTAAAATAGAGGCTCTCAAAATGGGTGGACTTATTGCTGTCAACAAAGGGAGTGTCGATCCTCCTGTATTCTGCATTCTTGAATGGAAACCTGCGAAGACACTGAATAAACAGCCGGTTGTTCTGGTTGGTAAAGGAATAGTATATGATACCGGCGGCCTTAATATTAAAACCGGTGATTATATGGCCAATATGAAGGGCGATATGGCCGGAGCCGCAACTGTAGCCGGGGTTTTTTATACAGCAGCAAAAAATAATATTCCACTTCATATTATTGGATTGATCCCTGCTACCGATAACCGGCCGGGTGGCAATGCATATACAGAGGGTGACATCATCACCATGTATAATAAAACAACAGTTGAAGTAGGAAGTACTGATGCTGAAGGACGACTGATCCTGGCAGATGCATTAAGTTATGCCTCGAAGTATAACCCCGAACTGATCATCGACATTGCAACACTTACCGGTTCTGCTGCTATAACATTTGGTAATCAGGCTATTGCAATGATGACAAATGCTGACAGAAAGTACATTTCTCTGCTTGAAGAGTGTGGACAAATGGTTTATGAAAGAGTCGCTCAATTACCTTTCTGGGATGAATACGGTGAAATGATAAAGTCCGACATTGCTGATGTTAAGAATATCAGCGGACGTGAAGCCGGAGCTATCACAGCCGGAAAATTCCTTGAAAAATTTACAAAATTCCCCCTGATTCATCTTGATATTGCCGGTACAGGGATGCTCAAAAAAGATGATTTTTACAGAGTGAAAGGCGGACCTGGTTCAGGCTTAAGGCTGCTTGCAACTTTTATAAAAAAGCTTGCGGCAGATTATAAAAAATTGAAGTAATAATATGGAAACCAAGGCAATTATAACCGGTATTTCCCATGGAGATATTAATGGAATAGGCTATGAGGTAATTATTAAAACCCTCATGGACACTATGATTAATGATCTTTGTATACCGATCGTTTATGGATCGCCAAAAGTGGCGGCATATCATCGTAAAGCATTGAATATTAATAATTTCAGCTTTAATAATATACGGAATCCGGAGGAAGCAAATCCAAAGAAAGCAAACATGATTAACTGCCTTGACGACAATGTCAGGGTTGAGCTTGGAAAATCTACTCCCCAGGGTGGTGAAGCAGCATTGATCTCCCTTGAAAGAGCAGTTGAAGATCTGAAAGCAGGGAGAATTGATGTACTGGTAACTGCTCCGATAGATAAGAAAAATATTCAATCGGAGAAATTTAATTTTACCGGCCATACGGATTACCTCAGGACAAAAGCAGGAACCGAAGAGGTTTTGATGTTCATGGTCAGTGAAAACATGAGAATAGGTTTTGCTACCGGACATGTTCCTCTTAAAAAAGTATCGGAATTAATTACTATTGAGTCACTGTTACGCAAAATCAGATTGATGAATCAATCGCTCATTCTCGACTTTGGAATACGTAAACCTCAGATAGCAGTTCTTGGATTAAATCCGCATGCCGGTGACAATTCATTACTTGGGACTGAAGAGACAGATATAATTATACCGGCAATAAAGCAGGCAGAAAATGAAGGGATTATGACATTCGGACCATTCCCGGCTGATGGTTTTTTCGGTGCAGGATCATTTGCAAAATTCGATGGAATTCTTGCAATGTATCATGATCAGGGCCTTGCACCGTTTAAGGCATTATCCTTCGACTCCGGTGTAAACTTCACTGCCGGATTACCATTTGTCCGAACATCACCTGTTCATGGAACAGCATTCCCGATAGCAGGAAAAAATGAAGCTTCAGAGAATTCATTCCGACAGGCTATTTATCTTGCATGTAATATTTTCAGAAACAGGCAGATATATGCTGCGATTTCAAAAAATCCACTGAAACATCAGGATATTGAAACACATACTGATAAAGTTGACGAACTGCCGCCTGATATTTTTAATGCAGAACAGCCATTATGATAGACTATATAAAAGGAAATATGACCCAGATTACTCCGACATTCCTCACAATAGAAACCGGTGGAATCGGTTATTCAGTCAATATCTCGCTGACAACATTTGCAAAGCTAGAAGGTAAAAATGATTATAAAATTCTGATCCATGAAGTAATCAGGGAAGACAGCCATCAGCTTTTCGGTTTTGCCGATAAAGAGGAACGTGATATTTTCAGGTCACTTATTTCTGTTACAGGTATAGGTGCAGCAACTGCCAGAATGATGCTTTCATCACTGAGTCCGACGGAAATAGAGAAAGCAATCATAGGTTCAGATGTAAATCTTTTAAAAAGCGTAAAAGGTATTGGTTTAAAGAGCGCCCAGAGGATCATTGTTGACCTGAAGGACAAACTTGGAAAACAAGCCGGAACCGGTGAAATATTTGCGTTTGCAGACAATACAAGACGTGAAGAAGCGTTATCTGCTTTAGTGATGCTTGGGTTTGCCAAAAGTGCTGTCTTAAAGGTCCTTGACAAGATAATAAGGGAAGAAAAGAACCTGACTGTTGAGGATCTGATCAAGAGAGCGCTTAAGAACTTGTAACACAGAATTTTAAGCCGGATTGGGATCAGGGAAATCATATAGAAATCTTCTGGTATTTTTATATCTTACTCTCTTTGTTTCTTTAGCCTTAAAGACTACAGTAGCAAATAGCCAGGTATCTGCAAATCCGGACACTACACAGAAATCAATTCTTAAATTACAGGACGTTTCAGGAAATCCATGGGAAACGCCGAAAAAATCACCACTTTTCCTCGATAATCCTTCCAATATAAAATCAACTGTAATTTATGATCCTGATAAAAATGAATATATTATTTATCAGAAAGTAGGGTCATTTGATTACCGCACACCTGTTCATATGAACCCTGAAGAATTCCGGAAATATGAGTACAGCAGGGCAATGCACGATTACTGGGAATCGAGAATTTCAGGAAAAGAAACAGGATTCAGATCAACCCTTATACCTCAGATCGAAATTGGTGGTGCGACCTTCGATAAAATATTCGGGAGCAACATAATAAATATTGTTCCCCAGGGGTCTGCTGAACTTATTTTTGGCGTCAATATTTCAAAAACAGAAAATCCGACACTTTCCGAAAAACTTAGAAAAATCCCCACCTTCGACTTTAAGGAAAAGATCCAAATGAACGTGACCGGAACTATCGGAGATAAGGTAGAGCTGGCTGTTAATTATAACACCGAAGCATTATTTGAATTTGAAAACAGAACGAAACTCAAGTACACGGGAAAAGAAGATGAGATTTTAAAAAAGATCGAAGCAGGCGATGTCACCCTTCCTCTCACAGGAACATTAATTACAGGCAGTTATAGTCTATTTGGACTTAAAACTGAATTGCAGTTTGGCAAACTAACTGTCACAGCAGTTGCTTCACAACAGAAAGGCGAATCGTCGGTAATTGAAGTAAAAGGTGGAGCTCAACTGACAGATTTTGAAATATATGCAGATGAGTATGAAGCAAATCGACATTTCTTTCTCTCTCAGTACTTCAGGGATATTTATGATAATGCATTAAAAACTCTGCCAATTGTGACCTCCGGAATTAATATTGAAAGAATTGAAGTTTGGGTAACAAATAAAACAAGCCGGTTTGAAGAAGGAAGCAACAGAAATATCGTGGCATTCATGGATCTTGCTGAAAATAAAAATCATATATACAATAATGTACCTGCATTCCAGGAAACAGCCGGAAAACCATTATATCCTGATAATGATGCAAACCATTTATATGAACAGATGAATTCCACCTATTCTGCAATAAGAAATGTTGACCAGGTTATAAATACTCTTGAACCATTATATAATGATTTTCAGATAGGCCGTGATTTTGAAAAAATTGAAAATGCCCGGAAACTCAGTGACAGAGAATATACAGTTAATGAGCAGCTGGGATATATTTCACTTAATACAGCTTTGAATACAGATGAAGTTCTGGCAGTTGCTTTTGAATATACTTTAAATGGCGAAGTTTATAAAGTGGGAGAATTTTCTACTGATGGGATTAATGCACCTCAGACACTGTTACTGAAAATGCTGAAAGGGACATCTCTAACACCTAAGCTTCCGACATGGGATTTGATGATGAAAAACATTTATTCTCTCGGTTCAGGGAAGCTTCAGACGAATGATTTTGTACTGAATATTCTTTACCAGGATGACAAAACAGGGAATTCTGTTAACTATCTGCCCGAAGGAAAGCTCAAGGACCAGATACTCCTTCAGATTATGGGACTGGATAATCTTAATTCCCAAATGGATCGCGAGCCGGATGGGTTTTTTGATTTCATAAGTAATGTAACTGTTATGGTCGACAGGGGGAAAATAGTCTTTCCTGTTATCGAACCTTTTGGAAGTCATCTCCGACAAAAGATAAATGATGCAAATATTGCCAATAAATATGTTTATCAGGAACTATATGATTCAACACAAACTGTGGCGCGGCAAATGGCGGAAAAAAACAAATTTATTATGCAGGGACAATATTCTTCCGAATCAGGATCAGAGATACAACTGAATGCTACAAACATTCCACAGGGTTCGGTGAAAGTAACTGCCGGTGGTGTAACTCTGACAGAAAATACAGACTATACAGTCGATTATAATATGGGGACTGTCAGAATAATAAATACTGCACTTATCGAATCACAAACACCCATTTCCGTTTCACTTGAAAGCAACCAGTTTTTCGGATTTCAGACAAAAACCCTTATGGGAACTCATCTTGATTATCGTTTTTCAGATAATCTTGATGTAGGAGGTACTATCCTGCACCTTACAGAAAGGCCTTATACTCAGAAAGTTAATTTTGGTGAAGAACCAATTTCAAATACTATCTGGGGTTTGGATGTATCTTATAAAACAGAATCCCACACTCTTACAAAAATAATCGATAAAATCCCGTTTCTTGAGACAAAGACTCCTTCTGCCATATCATTTTTTGGTGAATTTGCCAACCTCATACCGGGTCACTCAAAGGCCATTTCCAAAGCCGGTAATTCATATATTGACGATTTTGAAGCCAGCGAAATACCTCTTGACCTTAAATCATTTAATGCATGGACACTTGCAAGTGTTCCGCAGGGACAGGATCTGCTATTCCCTGAAGCAAGATTTAATAATAATTTAGTCAGCGGTTTTAACAGAGCCAGATTGGCCTGGTATGTAATTGATCCTCTTTTCCTGAGGAACGGATCTTCTACTCCTGATTATATCAAACAGCATCCTGATGAACAATCAAGTCATTTTGTAAGAGAGATATACGAAAATGAAATCTTCCCCTTCAAAGAAAGCGAAAGCGGAATACCAACAAACATAACTGTACTTAATCTCGCATACTATCCTGATGAAAGAGGCCAGTACAATTATGACACTGACCCGGGCCTCTATTCCAAGGGTATAAATTCCGATGGGAAGCTTAATGATCCGCAATCAAGATGGGGTGGTATGATGCGGGAAGTACTGACCAGCGATTTTGAAGCGGCAAATATTCAATATATCAAGTTCTGGCTTATGGATCCTTTTGTGGAGGATCCAGCTCACGAAGGCGGAGATCTTTATATTAATCTCGGAAATATATCAGAGGATATCTTGCGCGATTCAAGAAAAAGTTTTGAAAATGGATTACCGGGAACTGCAACTCCAATAAATATTGACACTACTTCATGGGGAAGAGTTCCGACTGTCCAGGCTGTTGTCAATGCTTTTGACAATGATCCTGAAACACGCAAATACCAGGATGCTGGGCTGGATGGTCTTAAAGATAATGACGAACAAACATTCTTTGCCGACTATCTCCAGAAATCACAAGCAATTGGAAAACCAGCAGTTTATCAGGAAATATTAAAAGACCCGTCAGCTGATAACTTCCATTATTTCAGAGGATCAGATTATGATTTTGAACAGCTGGGAATTCTCGACAGGTATAAAAAGTATAATGGTCTGGATGGTAACTCTCCCACATCTGAAATGTCGGCTGAATCATACCCAACTTCCGGCACCACACTACCCGACATGGAGGATATTAACCGCGATAATACACTCAGTGAAACTGAAAATTATTTTCAGTACAGGGTAAGTATGAGACCCGGAGATTTAAAGGTCGGATCGAACTATATCGTCGATGAGATTGAATATGAGGCCACTATGGCAAATGGTACAAAATCGAAAGTAAAATGGTATCAGTTCAAAATCCCGATTACTGAATATCAGAAAGTCGTTGGAACAATAAGCGATTTCAAATCAATACGCTTTATGAGAATGTTTCTGCGTAGTTTTAATAAACCCGTTATTATGCGTTTTGCAAAACTTGATCTGGTAAGAGCAGAATGGAGAAAGTATAATATATCATTCATGGAGGGTGGTGAAAGAATTACGATACCCGAAGAATCTGACGGAACATTTGAAATCAGCTCGGTAAGCATTGAAGAGAATGCCGGGAAAGAACCTGTAAATTATGTGCTGCCTCCAGGTTTCGACAGGGTGACAGATCCTTCAAATCCACAGCTCAGGCAGCTTAACGAACAATCAATGGTTCTAAAGGTGCAAAACCTTGAAGACGGAGATGCAAGAGCTGCTTTCAGAACTGTAAATCTCGACATCCGGCAATATAGAAGATTGCGCATGGAAGTTCATGCTGAAGCAATAATCGGCCAGGTTCTTGCCGATAATGAACTTACAGCATTTATAAGAATAGGTTCCGACTATAAAAGTAATTTTTATGAATACGAAATACCATTAAAGTTAACACCGCCAGGGCATTACGATAACAATTCCGATGCATCACGGGCAATTGTCTGGCCAGCCGAAAACAGCTTTAACATCGATTTATCGGTTCTCCAGGATGCAAAGCAGGAGAGAAACAGACAGATGAATGAACCAGGTTCATCTCTGAGCGTTTCTGATGTTTTTGTTTATATGCACGATGGACACAGGATATCTGTCTCGGGGAATCCCAACATGAGCAATGTAAAAGTTATAATGGTCGGGGTGAGAAACCCGATTAAAACAAGGAATCCTGCAAGTGATGATGGTAATCCAAAATGGGGAGAAGTATGGGTAAATGAACTTCGTCTCAATGATTTTATTGAAAATGGCGGATGGGCTGCAAATGCACATTTACAGGCACGTCTGGCTGACCTTGGTACTGTTGACATGGTAGGACAGACAAGTACACCGGGCTGGGGAAGCATCGATAAAAAGGTCAATGAGCGAAGCAAAGAACGGGTATTAAAATATGATCTCTCTTCAACTATAGAACTGGGGAAATTTTTTCCGGAAAAACTGGGAGTCAGACTCCCCGTTTATATGGGTTACTCTGAAACAAGGATAAAACCTCAATATAATCCTCTCGATCCTGATATTCTCCTCACCGATGCTCTCGACAATGCCAAAACTAAAGTTGAAAGAGACTCAATAAAATCAATTGCAGAAGATTTTTCAAGAAGAAAAACTCTTACTATAAGCAACGCAGGAATATCAAAAAGAGGTGATAAGCCGCATGCCTGGGATATCGCAAATTTAAGTGTCAATTATACATATAATGAAATTTACAGCAGTAACACAAAGACCGAAATAAATCTTGAAAAAAACTACAAGGGAGGGCTGAGCTATAATTACGAAGCTCAACCTGCCAATGTAGCACCATTTAAATAGGTTAAATTTCTGAATGGAAATGTTTTCAGGTTGATTAAGGATTTTAATTTTTATCTTTTCCCTAAAAGCATCGGTTTCAGGACTGACCTGAGTCGTTATTATAATGAGATCAAAACCAGGAACATAAATAATCCATATCTGAAAATAACACCTACTTTCAAGAAAGATTTCGAGTGGACCAGAATCTATGATTTCAAGTACGATGTAACACGACAACTTAAGGTAGATTTTACAGCAACAAACATTGCACGAATTGATGAACCGGAAGGAGGAGTTGATAAAAAGAGATACCGCAGTGGATATGAGATCTGGCGCGATTCAGTCCTTACTAACCTTAAGAATTTAGGCCGGACAACATCATACAACCATTTCATTAACGTCACCTATAATATTCCTGTGAATAAGCTTCCGCTTCTTTCATGGATTAGTTCCACTGCCCGTTATGGATCTGATTATACATGGCTGGCGGGACCACTCTATCCTGACAGCATGAATATCAATATCGGGAATTCGATTAAAAACCATAATGAACTTACTCTCTCCGGGACGGCAAGTTTTACCACAATCTATAGTAAATCTAAATTTCTTAAGAAAATTGAAAATAATACCCGTCCTGATGCCGCACAACGCATGAAGGCTGAATTAAAAACAGTTACATATACTAAAGATAATGTCAATTTCAAGCTGAATGTTGCTAAAGGAATTGTTCATAATCTGCGAACCAAGGATGTTAAAGTCAAAGTCGTAAAGAAAAATGGCGAAGAGGTTAAAGGCAAAGTTGATATTGTAAGTGAAAATAAGGTGAACTTTACCTCGACCGAACAGGTCGAAGGTGCAAAGGTTGTAATAGAAGGACGTGTGCCGCAAAAACGTAGTCCCTTGATTGTAACCGGTGAATACCTGATGCGAACTCTTCTCGGAATAAGAACGATGAGCCTAACCTATACTTCAGGACAGGGCCAATACCTTCCCGGGTACATGCCTGGTACAAAATATCTCGGGATGTCAAAATTCAATGATATTCTTGCTCCGGGAGTGCCGTTCATACTTGGTTATAATAATGAAAGCTTTTTTGACAAGGCAGCAAGAAATGGCTGGATTACAACCGATACTTTGCTGAGTACTCCGGCAACCCTGGACAATAAGCATGATATTTCTTTGAGAACTATGGTTGAACCTTTCCCCAGTTTGAGAATAGATATAAATGCCGACAGGCGGTTCACACAAACAATCAGCTTATATTATATTGCTGATAAGGATGGCAATTTCCCTGAAAGCAGACGCAACAGGATCCTGACCGGAACATATTCAATATCAGTTATTTCATGGGGTACGGCATTTGAAAAGATTTCAAAAGATAATGAATATGAATCTCCGACTTTTGAAGCTTTTAAGAAAAACCTGATCATTATTTCAGAAAGAAGAGCTGCTGAAAGAGCTGAAATTGATCCGACTTACAATCCTGACATAGATCCGGTGACCGGCGACCCGATCGAAGGACCATATAAGAACGGATATGGAATGACTTCAAGAGAAGTTATGATTCCTGCTTTCCTTGCGGCATATACCAAAACCGATGCCCATAAAGTAACACTGGCAACTTTCCCGTCAGCATTAAAAATGATGCCTAACTGGAGAATAACTTTTGACGGCCTGACAAAATTCAGCTTCATACAGAAAATATTCAGATCACTGACATTAACCCATCAGTACAGAAGCACATATCAGATCGGATCATATATAACAAACCTGAACTATGCGGAAGATGAAAACGGATTATGCGATATCAGGGATCATCAGAACAACTTCACCCAGCGATATGAAATAAACGTTGTTACCCTGAATGAACAATTCAGCCCTCTGATAAATGTGGATATGAACTGGAAAAACAACCTTACAACGAGGTTCGAATGGAAAAAATCCCGAACGGTTTCCCTGAATCTTACAAGTAATCAGATTGCTGATGCACGGATCAATGAACTTATAGTAGGGCTGGGCTACAGGTTTGAAGATCTGAAGATTGAATTGAAAACGGCTGGCAGACAGCGGGCCTTAAAAAGCGACCTGAACCTGCGTCTTGATTTTTCAATCCGCGATAATAAAACACTTGCCAGGAAACTCGTTGAAGATGTAAATCAGCCTGTCGTCGGAAGCAAAGTTTATACAGGCGGATTTACTGCTGATTATATGTTAAGTGACAGGTTTAATCTTCAGATTTTTGTCGATTACACCAAAAATAATCCTTTTGTTGCGAGTACTTTCCCGACGTCAAATCTTAATATAGGATTCAGTCTTAAATTTACACTTGCCCAGTAAAAAAAATCGTTATTTTTGAGCTGACAATAATTATTAATCAAGTAATAAAAGTTTGATGTTATGAATATACCAGCAAATTTGTTGTACACAAAAGACCATGAATGGCTTCGTATTGAAGGGAACATGGGTTATGTAGGAATTACAGATTTTGCCCAGGGCGAACTGGGAGATGTTGTTTTTTTAGAGATTGAAACTCTTGGAGAAACGCTGAAAAAAGGCGAGGTTTTCGGAACAATTGAAGCTGTTAAAACAGTATCTGATATTTATATGCCGGTAGGAGGAGAAGTCCTCGAAGTAAATCCTGCTCTTGAAGCAACACCTGATGTTGTTAACAAGGATCCTTACGGGAAAGGCTGGATGATAAAAATAAAAGTTTCTGATCCTGCAGAAGCAAAAGAGCTTCTTACTCCGGAAAAATACAAAGAGTTGTTATAAGGTCTTTTTGATCTCGACTTCCTGATACCCTTCAACGATATCTCCTGTCTTTATATCGTTGAAATTCTGGATATTAAGTCCGCATTCATAACCACCTACCACTTCTTTTACGTCATCCTTGAAGCGCTTAAGCGATCCGAGCTCGCCCGTGTATATGACAATACCATCGCGTATTACCCTCACTTTTGTATTACGGGTAATCTTACCTTCTTTGACATAGCATCCTGCAACGGTTCCTACTTTTGTGACTTTAAAGATCTCGCGTATTTCAAGAGTTGCTACAATTTCTTCTTTCACTTCAGGTGAGAGCATACCTTCCATTGCAGCTTTTATCTCTTCAATAGCATCGTAAATAATTGAATATAAGCGGATATCAATTTCTTCTTTCTCAGCAAGCTTCCGTGCTCCAAGTGAAGGACGAACCTGGAATCCGACAATGATAGCATTGGAAGCTGCTGCCAGAAGAACATCCGATTCAGAAATCTGTCCGACAGCTTTATGAATAATATTCAGCTGAATTTCAGGAGTCGACAACTTAATAAGTGAATCGCCTAGCGCTTCAACTGAACCATCCACATCGCCCTTGACAATAATATTAAGCTCCTGGAAATTACCAATTGCTATCCTTCTTCCTATCTCATCAAGTGTTATATGCTTCTGAGTACGAAGACCCTGTTCCCTCTGCAACTGAGCTCTTTTATTTGCAATATCCTTTGCCTCTTTGTCACTGAGCATAATATTGAATTTATCACCGGCCTGGGGAGCACCATTCAAACCAAGAATAAGTGCCGGCGTGGCAGGACCGACTTCATCAATCTTATGGCCTCTTTCGTTGTACATTGCTTTAATGTGTCCAAAGCAGCTTCCGGCCAGCATGATATCGCCGACTTTAAGGGTTCCTGCTTTTACCAGTACTGTAGCTGTGAAGCCTCTTCCTTTATCGAGCGAGGATTCAACTACAGTTCCGATAGCTGCCTTTTCAGGATTTGCTTTAAGATCAAGCATTTCAGCTTCAAGAAGCACTTTATCGAGAAGTATATCAATATTAACACCTGTTTTCGCCGAAATTTCCTGCGACTGGTATTTTCCGCCCCAGTCTTCAACAAGATAATTCATATTGGCAAGCGCCTCTTTTATCTTGTCAGGATTTGCAGTCGGTTTATCTATTTTATTAATAGCAAATACAATAGGAACACCTGCGGCTGAGGCATGGTTTATAGCTTCAATTGTCTGAGGCATAACTCCGTCGTCAGCAGCAACGACTATAATTGCAATATCAGTGATTTGTGCACCGCGGGCACGCATAGCTGTAAAAGCCTCATGACCGGGAGTATCGAGGAAAGTAATCTGCCGGCCGTCATCAAGCCGTACAGCATAAGCACCGATATGCTGCGTTATTCCTCCTGCTTCTCCTGCGATAACATTAGTTCTTCTTATATAGTCAAGCAGTTTTGTTTTTCCATGATCGACATGTCCCATAACAGTAACTATCGGAGGTCTGGATTTCAGATCTTCCTCATCATCAGCTTCTTCTTTTACAGCTTCAAGTAATTCTGCACTGACAAACTCAACTTTGAATCCAAATTCGTCAGCAAGCAGAGCCATCGTTTCAGCATCCAACCGCTGATTAATTGAAACAAAAAGTCCCAGATTCATGCAGGTGGAAATAATATCGTTGACAGAGACATTCATCATTATCGCCAGCTCGTTTGCAGAAACAAATTCCGTTACCTTAAGGATATTCTTTTCCTGTTCGATTTTGTCCTCTACCTCACGGGTTCTCTGACTGACTGCATCTCTCTTTTCACGACGATACCTTGAACCCTTTGATTTTCCTTTAGTTGTTAGTCTGGCAAGAGTCTCTTTTATTTGTTTCTGGACCTCTTCCTCATCAACTTCAATTCTGACGGGTCTTTTCTTTAAAGGCTTTTTGCCTGTCTTTTCTCTTCTTTCAGTCAGACCGGGTTTGACAACTGAAACCTGCTCTTTTTCTTTCGAAATTCTCTTTCTTCTTTTCTTTCTTTTAAAATCAGCGCCGCCTTCAACTTTTACCGGCTGATACGGCACTGGTTTCTTTTTTTCCTCAACGGGGAGGTCTATTTTCCCTACAACAGTAGGCCCTGATAATTTCTTAAAATCAGGTCTGAACAGTTCAACTATATCTTCTTCATGTTCAAGAATAGATTCATTGTCGATAAGGTCTTCAAGTATTTCTTCTTCACCGTTTATTTTAACTTCTGAAACTTCAACCGGCTTATGAGTTTTTTTCTCAGTTCCTTTTAACACTTCATCTTCACCGGCTTCTTTTTCTTTCAGCTTATCTTTTTTTGAAGGCCTGGTTTCTTTTATAACAGTTTCGTCGCCAGGTTTTTCAGCAACATCGGCACCTTTTTTGCTTTTCAATTCTTCATCTTCAGCCACAGGAACAGATTTTTTCTTTACTGCTTTACCAGGTTCAGCAGCTTTTTTTGAAGGTTTAGGTTCAGGCTCTTCGGTAAGTTTTTCAGTCTTTATTTTTGTTGTTTTTTCAAGATCAATTTTACCAATAAGCTTTATATCAGGTTTCTTGATTTCAGTCTTTAAGTCAACACCTTTATTAACACCGGAAGAATCTTTTACAAGAACCTCTTCTTCGCGTTCAGATTCTTCAACCTGGCTTTTTTCTGAAAAATCGTCAATCGAAACAGATTCTTTTTTCCTGTGAAGATCTTTTAGAATAAGTTTTTCAGATTCTTTCTTTACACTTATATCTGTGCTGTACTCTTTAACAAGCAAAAGATATGCTTCGTGAGGAAGTTTAGTGTTTGGATTAGGATCAAGGTCAAATCCCTTTTTGTGGAGAAACTCTACAATGGTGGATATCCCCACATTAAACTCGTGGGCTGCTTTACTTAATCTCGTTGCCTTTACATCCTCTGTCATAAAATTGCCTCGACTTTATAAAAAATTCAAATAAAAACCAGGATAAATAATCCTGCTATTCAAATTCTGCTTTTAAAATATTTACAACTTCTTTTACTGTTTCTTCCTCGAGATCGGTACGTTTTACAAGATCACTGATAGAAAGGTTCAACACGCTTCTTGCTGTATCACAACCAATTGCTTTAAGCTCTTCGATGATCCATTCTTCAATTTCATCACTGAATTCTTCAAGATTAACATCTTCCTCATCTTCACCACCCGGCTCCCTGTAAACATCAATTTCATAACCGGTAAGCTGACTTGCAAGCTTAATATTAAGACCTCCTTTTCCAATTGCAAGAGATACTTCATTGGGTTTAAGATAAATTTCCGCTCTTTTTGTCTCTTCGACAAGCTTTATTGAAGTGATCTTAGCAGGACTGAGGGCTCTCTGTATAAACAGCTGGTTATTAGAGGTAAAGTTGATTACATCAATGTTCTCATTACGTAATTCTCTGACGATTCCGTGTATCCTCGATCCTTTCATACCGACACATGCACCTACAGGGTCAATCCTTTCGTCGTATGATTCGACTGCTACTTTTGCGCGTTCGCCCGGAACCCTTACAATTTTTTTAATAGTAATAAGCCCGTCGAATATTTCAGGTACTTCAAGTTCAAAGAGTCTTTCAAGGAAAACAGGAGAGGTTCGGCTCAGAATAATAAAAGGTGTATTATTTCTCATCTCAACCTTAATGACCACTGCCCTTATTGAATCGCCTTTGCGGAAATGATCCGAAGGAATCTGTTCACTTTTTGGCAGAATCAGTTCGTTGCCATCGTCATCAAGAACAAGGATCTCCCTTTTCCATACCTGGTAAACCTCACCGGTAACAATCTCGCCGATCCTGTCTTTATATTTCATGTAAATATTGTTCTTTTCAAGATCGAGAATACGAGCTGTAAGATTTTGTCTCAGGGAAAGAATAGCTCTTCTTCCAAAGTCAAGGAATTTAACTTCATCAGAAACTTCTTCACCGACTTCATAGTCATCATCAATTTTTTTGGCTTCTGAAAGCGGGATCTGTGTAATCGGATCGGTAAGCTCATCATCATCAACCACCACCCTGTTTCTCCATATTTCGAAGTCACCTTTATCGATATTGACGATAATGTCAAAATTATCAGCTGAACCATACTTCTTGGCAAGCATACCTCTGAATACATCTTCAAGTACACTCATCATTGTCGGGCGGTCAATGTTCTTCAACTCTTTAAATTCCGAAAAGGTGTCAATCAAATTAACATTTTCCATCTGGTTTAAACCTCTTATAATTACTTAATTGTTAAAACTACTCTTGTCGATTTTACCTGGTCAAAGTTATAAGAGATTTCTTTGACCTCTCTTGTTTTCCCTTTGACCTTAACTTCAGTCTCAAGTTCAAAGCCTCCGCTTGTTACATTTTTTAATTTACCTGCCACCTTGCCTCCTTCGACATCAGTTACCTCTACTTTTTCACCTTCATTCTTGTAATACTGTTCTATCACTCCGAAAGGCGTATCGAGGCCGGGTGAAGATACCTGAAGTTCAAAATCCTCATTATTATTGTCAAGACTTTTTTCAAGCTGGCGGTGAAGAGTAGCACATTCATCTATTGTTATGCCATTCATAGTATCGACCAAAACTATGATCCTGTTTGAGATGCTCCCCTTTACCGCTACAAGAAAAAGTCCTGTTCCCTTAATGAACTCATTAACAAGCTTTTCTATTTTGTTTTTTTCAATCATACTCTGAAAACAGATAATAAAATAGGGGACTCTGGTCCCCTTGGCTCAAATACCCCTCAAATCGGAGGCAAAGATACGCAAGGTTTTGTAATTACCAAGTTTTAGGACTAATTATTTTATTATATGCTTTTTAGCCACAGAGAACGCAAAGCAGGCGCAATGAACGAAAAGTGTTAAATTATCTGAAAGCTCTTTGCGACCTTTGCTGAAACTTTGCGACCTTTGCGGTCAATGGATTTTATATCTAATAAGGAAGACCAGGAACTTCTCTCCCGCTGTACGCTATGTCCCCGCGAATGTGGTGTGAACAGGTTTGAGGGTGGAGACGGTTACTGTGGAATGGATGCAGGGATGAATATTGCATCGATTTGCATTCACAGGGGAGAAGAACCACCTGTAAGTGGACCAAATGGAATCTGCAACATCTTTTTTGCCGGATGCAATCTTCATTGTATTTATTGTCAGAATTATGATATAAGCAGACCCGGTGGTGATTACAGAAAGAGTACCACAACCTTAAAAGGGACACTCGATCTGATTGAAAAAATCCTTTCTGACAATGTTAAGGCAGTCGGATTTGTTTCGCCTTCACATGTCGTACCACAGGTGAAAGCAATTATACGGGGATTGAACGAGCGAGGTCTTAAACCGATAACAGTTTATAATACAAATAGTTATGATAAGTCTGAAGTGATTGAAAGCTTTGAAGGAATAATTGATGTCTATCTTCCCGATTATAAATATATCACACCCGATATTGCTAAAAAGTATTCAGATGCATCAGATTATCCTGAAGTAGCTTTAAAAGCATTTAAGAAAATGTACTATCAGAAAGGTTCAACACTTTCTATGGATAAAGAGGGCAGGGCAGAAAACGGTATGCTGATCAGACACCTTGTACTTCCCGGACATGTTGAAGAAAGTAAAAAAGTTTTAAGGAGCATTGCAGAAGAGCTTTCACCGGGAGTTCACCTGTCGCTGATGTCACAATATCACCCGACACCTTTTGTAAAAGATCTGTCTCCTTTAAATCGCTCACTCTATAAGGCTGAATATGAATCAGTTGTAGAAGCGATGGAAAATCTGGGCTTTCGTAACGGCTGGATTCAGGATATGGAAAGCTACCGGAATTACAGACCGGACTTCAGGAAGGAGCATCCCTTTGAGGACTAGTCCCCAACTCCCCTGCCTTATTTGAACGACAAAATCATTTACATTTATCAGAATAATTAAAGATTATCGGATTTATTATAAATTGCACAAAAACTTATTTTTTATGAATCTATCAGCTTGTGGACTAATCTGTGATGATTGTGAATTTTTCAGTAAAACCTGCTCCGGATGTCATTCTGTGAAAGGATCAACCTTCTGGGCCAAGGATATGATACCGAATAAAGTTTGCCCATTGTTTGACTGTTCGGTTAACAGGAAAAAATTCAAAGACTGCGGTGAATGTCCTGAACTTCCGTGTAAAATATTCCGTGAAATGAAGGATCCGAAGTCTTCAGAAGAAGAACATCAGAAATCGCTGTTAAAAAGAGTGGAAGCTTTACGGGCGAATTAACCTTCTAAATACGGATGAAAAAAGAAAGCAATTCCCTTCGTGCGGTTCTTTTTGCTTTTGCTGCCAATCTTGCGATTGCGATAATAAAATACGTTGTTTCAGTTATATCCGGCAGCACAGCAATGCTTGCAGAGGCAATCCATTCACTGGCAGATACAACCAACCAGGTTTTCCTGCTCATCGGGAGAAAACGATCGCGGAAAGAAGCTGATGAGATTCACTCATTCGGTTATGGGAAAGAGGAGTATTTCTGGGGATTCCTGGTTGCCGTCCTGTTATTTTTTCTAGGTGGATGTTATTCGATATATGAAGGTATTCACAAATTCCTGCACCCGGAACCGATTGAAAAATATATATACATATTTATTGTAATCGGGTGTGCATTAATTCTTGAATACAAATCATTCACAGTTGCTTTCAGAGAATTCAGAAAAACCTCCACAAAAAGCTTATTTCAGTCCCTCAAGGACTCAACAGATACCAATCTCTTTGTGATTCTGATTGAAGATTTTTCTGCCCTGACAGGTTTAACCATTGTTTTGATTTCGACTCTTTTATCACTGATTAATCCGTTTTTTGATATTGTGGGAACATTCCTGGTAGGGTGTCTGCTGATCGTAATGTCGTATTTTTTAGCCAACGAATTAAGAAAGCTGATGATCGGAGAGAACATCCCGCGTCCGGTGAGAAATGAAGTAAGGGCAATTGTTAAAAAGCATTCCGTCGTAAATCATATTAATAATATCCGATCGATGTATATAGGGAACAATAATTTTATTTTATTGATTTCTGTTGATGTCAATGATAATGCCGATGGAGCAACAATTGAAAGAATGACTGAAAATATCAAAGACGAAATAACGCGTAACTATTCCAATGCCAGGTATATTTATATTGATGTGAAGAACAGCGGAGCCTGATATCTTAAATAAAAAATTCCTATGAAAATCAAATTCATTGTTTTATTGATTGTTGCACTCCTGTTCTGCCAGCCTGAAATAACTGCTCAGAATAAAGAAGTAAAAGCCGAAGCCACTTTACAAACTGCCCCAACTGTTGTTCCGGTAATTGTTAACGGTGAAGCTCAAAAGATCCCTGCATTCGAGAATCCTGATTCCTGGATAAAGCAGGATCTCTGGGTAGAAACGGAATTTGATACGGACGGCGATGGAAAACCCGACAGGATGCATGTGGATGTTACACGTCCAAAACAGACTGATACAGAAGGCATTAAACTGCCTGTTATATATGAGTCAAGCCCTTATTTCGCTGGAACAGCGCCCAACAGCAGAGAATGGGACTGGGATGTAAAGCAGGAGCTCGATGCAGATCCTGTGTACCACAAAACTCCTGCTCCAATTGTGAGAATGGGCAAGCGGCCTGTTATATCTACTTCACAGACGAGGACATGGGTGCCATATGGTTTTATAGTAGTTCACTCATCTGCACCCGGAACAGGACTCTCACAGGGTTGTCCCACAGTCGGAGGAAGGATTGAAGCCCTTGCCCCAAAAGCTGTTATCGACTGGCTTAATGGCAGGGCTAAAGGTTATACTACTCCTGATGGCTCCGAGGAGGTCAAAGCCTACTGGACTACAGGCAAGGTGGGGATGACAGGCACATCATACAACGGTACAATCCCGTTTGCAGCTGCAACTACAGGTGTAGATGGACTGGAGGCAATTATCCCGGTGTCACCCAACAACTCCTATTATCATTATTATCGCTCGAACGGACTCGTACGAAGTCCGGGAGGATATCTCGGTGAAGATGTTGATGTTCTCTACGACTTCATTTATTCAAATCCTGACCATTGTGCATACTGCGACAGTGTTTACAGGAATAATATAATTCTGAAGAATATTGACCGGAGAACTGGCGACCTCAATGATTTCTGGAAGGAGCGCGACCTGATGAATTACATGGATAATTTCAAGGCTGCCGTTCTGATGGCTCACGGATTCAACGACTGGAATGTGATGATCAGCCACAGCGCCCGGTTCATTAATGTCTTAAAGGAAAAAGGCGTTCCTGTTCAGGTCTACTTCCATCAGGGTGGTCATGGTGGTGCACCTCCATTCAGCATGATGAACAGATGGTTTACAAGATATCTCTTTGGCATACAGAACAATGTCGAAAATGATCCCAGAGCATGGATCGTCCGGGAAAACGATGACAGATCCAAGCCTACCCCGTATGCCAATTATCCCAATCCTGATGCCAGACCCGTACAATTTTTCATTGCCGCCGGTGGACCCAAAGCCGGATCGCTGGTCCCGACAAAAGTTAAGGATCAGGGAACCGAAACACTTACCGATGATGTTTCATTAAGCGGAAGTGCCCTGGCTCAGGCTGAATCGTCAGCCAACAGACTGCTTTTCCTTACAGAGCCTTTGAAGGAACCGGTACATATTTCAGGTACACCTTCAATAACCATCAGGGCATCAAGCGATAAGCAGGCAGTTAACCTTTCCGTCTGGATGGTAATCCTGCCATGGACTCCGGGTAATAATTTTAGACTGAATGATAATTTAATCAACCGCGGCTGGGCTGACCTCAGGAATTCAAAGTCGCTTGAAAGAAGCAAACCCCTAAAACCTGGAAAGTTCTATGAGATGACTTTTAACCTTGAGCCAGACGACCAGATAATACCTGCAGGCAAGCAGATAGGCCTTATGATATTCTCCAGCGACAGGGAATTCACGCTCTGGCCCGAACCTGGGACAAAACTGACTGTGGATCTCGATGCAACGTCAATAATGCTGCCTATAGTTGGTGGGGCAGGAGTAATGAAGTAATTCTGCACAAGGCAGAGACCCCCGTCCCGCTTTGCGAGACTGCCCCCTAAAGGGGGCCTAAATTGTTGATATAAGTAAGATTTTCAATTGTTTATAGTATTAGCCCCCCTTTAGGGGGGATGGGGGGTCGATTAAAATCCGCAAGACCGCAGGACATTATTATTCCAACGTCGCTTTCCTGTTCGACAGACTCACACTGCCACCCTTGCCGTTTATAATGCTTTTTACAACACTATCCTTATTCCCGTTAAGCCAGAAAATTATTTTATGATGAATCTTGTCTTCCAGTGAAGCAGGTGTTTCAATAGCATTATCGACAATTACCGGGGCATTGTAAAACACATTATAAATTCCTAAGCCCCAGGCTTCATGGCTCGTAACTTTGTCTGACACTTTGTATGAAGCATAACCAT
>JAPLEC010000095.1 GCA_026391515.1 Bacteroidia bacterium
TATGGGTTCATCCCGACTTTGGTCGGTCCCGTATTCAATGATTGCAGGCAACCTTGCCGGATCTGTGGAAAAACTTGCTGTGGCAGGGACAACATCTGCACTCGATGAAGCACTTTTTGAGGTAAAAAACAAGAATGGACAGACAATATTTGCAGTTTACAACGAAGGAGTAAGGATCTATGTTGACGATGGAGCAAAAGGAACGAAGGGAGGCTTTGCGGTTGGAGGCTTTGATATGACAAAGGCTACAAAGCGGGAGTATCTTGTTGTATCTGACGACAGTATAAGGATGTATCTGGACAGTAATCCGTTAACTAAAGGTAAAAAGGGAGGTTTTGCAGTAGGTGGTTTTGACATGACAAAAGGGGTAATTCAGAATTATCTTGACGTAAGCACCGACAGCATAAGAATGTATATTGATGACAAGGGAAAAGGTAAAAAAGGAGGTTTTGCAGTTGGCGGTTTTGATAATACAAAAGGCGGAAATGCAAACTTTCTGAATGTTACAACCGACGCAAATGGAATAATAAACCCGGCTCAGAACAGGATCTTGTGGTATCCATTAAAAAATGCCTTTCTTACAGGAAGAGTATTGATTGAAAGTCCTTCCAGCGTTGGTGAAAATTCCTTTGCTACCGGATATGAATCAAAAGCGAAAGGAATGTATTCCCAGGCTATGGGATACAAATCCTTTGCGGGTGGAAATTATTCAACGGCTATAGGAAAATATGCATCGGCCGATTATGAGAATTCATTTGCTTTCGGGAACCAGGCGAAAGCTCTTAATGCAGGTGCCTATGCATTTGGTACAGGTGCACAGGCGACAGCTCCATTGAGTTTTGCACTTGGTTCTGTTGGTGTCGATTCTTCAAACGCTGATACAGGTCCGACAGTTGCCTCAGGATACGGTGCATTTGCCCTTGGTTTTGGATCAGTTGCTTCTAACCAGGGGGCATTTGCCTTTGGAGTAAGCGACTCGGCAAAAGGTTTTTTTGCCCAGGCTTTCGGATACCTGACAAGATCCAGGGCCATCTTGTCAACAACTATGGGATTAGGAACAATCGCTGAGTCAGCAGCTCATGTTTCTACTGCATCGGGTTTCTATACTAAAACAGGAAACTGGGCAGCTGTTGCATTCGGCGATCAGACTTACGCAAAAGGTCATACATCATTTGCAACAGGTTTCAAAACAACTGCCAGCGGTCACACTTCATCAACCTTCGGAGAACAAACCACTGCTTCCGGATATGCTTCAACAGCTATGGGGCTTAATACAACAGCCCAGGCTTATGGTTCATTGGTTATCGGGAGATATAATAAAATATCCGGGACACCAACCGCATGGTTATTCTGGGAACCTCTCTTTGTAATTGGAAATGGGACCTCTTCTGCTGACGCAGACCGATCAAATGCAATGACTGTTTATAAGAGCGGCATAGCTGATTTTGGAGGGTACCTTAATATCTGCAGGAACTCTACAGAACCTGCATTGTACGTAAACAGCGCAGAAGCTTTATGGTATAATGGCACTTATTTCAGCTGGGGTTATGGCGGAAGCTATAATGTTTTCAACAGCAGTACTTCCATTGGAACCACGGATCCTCCTGGAATTTACACTCTATATGTTGCTGGCAGTGCATACACAACCGGAACATGGAACGTTTCGGATATCCGCTGGAAAAAGAATATTGATAATCTTGATAACGTAATGGGCAAAGTTTTAAAACTGAACGGTGTAAGTTATGATTGGAGACAGGATGAATTTCCAGATATGCATTTTGACTCCGGAAGGCAAATCGGACTTATTGCACAGGATGTTGAGAAAATCTATCCGGAGCTTGTCAAGACTGACGATAAAGGTTACAAGGCAGTGAACTACGAGAAGCTTACTGTCATTCTCCTTGAAGGAATTAAAGAACAGCAAAAGCAGATCGAAGCTCAAAATGAAAGAATTCAAAAGCTCGAGAAACTGGTTGAGAAAAACAGAGCGCGGAAATAATAATATCTTTTTCATTCGTCAAAAAAACTTGACTCGCTTTCCATTTTGACCTAACTTAGGTTCAAATTATTTGTTTTCAATATTTTATTGTTAAACCACAGACTCATCGTCCGATGGCCTTTATGCCATTACGCCGTTGCGCCTTTAAGCCTTTCTTACCATGAAAACAAAACTCTCCCTTATTCTTTTGCTTTTTCCTTTCTCCTTTCTCCTTTCTCCTTGCCTGGCCCAGGTTCAGCAAGGTTTTAATTATCAAGCCATTGCAAGAGATGGATCTGGCAACCCAATTGTCAGCACCTCATTGCCAACCAGGATTACAATTCAGTCTGATTCTTTGGGCGGTACGATCTTCTGGCAGGAACTGCATTCAGAAGTTACCTCCAACACCTTTGGTCTGATTACGCTTATACTGGGAGAAGGTGCAAAGCAAACCGGTATTGCTTCTACATTCAG
>JAPLEC010000225.1 GCA_026391515.1 Bacteroidia bacterium
GTTGTAAGGATCATCAGAATAATAAACAGAAACCATGATGTTTTTATGCGGCTCATCTCTCAGTTTTTTTAGGTTTTACAAAGGTACTAACCTTTTAATTTATTTGCAAGATTACGTTTTATTAACGGAAAATCGAATTCACTTATTTTAATAAAGAACGACTATTTAAAGCATAATCTTTAAAATATGAAAAAGATTCTTCGCTTCACTTATGAATGACAGGATGATAAGAATGACAGGACTGTAAAGGAGATTCCTCGCTGCCGCTCGGAATGACATGACCAGGATGGGTACCACGGGAAGAGATTCCTCGCTGCAGCTCGGAATGACACTCATTATTGGGAGGATTGGGGAGAGGAGGCGGCTTGCCGGTGCAAGCCGCCTCCTCTCCCCTTACACCCCAAAAAGTAAATAGTCATTCCGAATGAATCCCGCTGTGCGGGAGGAATGAGGAATCTCTTTAAATTAGCCAGACACTATGGATTACGAACAGGTAATTTTCAGAAAAACCGATTAGAAAAAGTTGAAGAGGTGAAAACATGTATTAATTATCATATTGACAGGCGATAACACCCTGATTAATGTCATGGCAAACTTTGTCAAAATATTGTAAATTTGATTTTTAGAAAGATACAATTCACTTAGAATATTCCCAATATGGATATAAATTCAATTAAGGCACAGCACAAACTCCTGAAGAGATGGGATTATACCTGGACCCCTCTGAGCAAAGGTTATACCGATAAGATCCTTTATATTAATGTTGGTTCTGCGGAAATAAAGGAAAAAAATGTTCCTCTTGTAATGAAGGAAAAGTTCATTGGCGGAAAAGGTTATGGACTAAGGCTTCTTTGGGATGCTACAAAACCTGATACGCAATGGAATGATCCTGAAAATGAGATAATTATTTCATCGGGCCCAATCGGTGGCATCACTCAGTATTCGGGAACAGGGAAATCACTTGTTGTAAGCTTATCACCGCAAACTGGCTCTGTTATGGACAGTAATGTTGGTGGTTTCTTTGGCCCATTCCTTAAATTTTCAGGATTTGATGCATTGGAGCTCCAGGGAAAAGCTCAGAACGATATTATTATTTTTATTGATGGCATTAATCATAGGGTAGAGATTTTTGAAGCTCCTGCTGAAGCAGTTAATAGTCACATTATAGCAGAACAGCTGACCGAGATATTTGCAGATAATGATAACGAAAAGAAAAACATTGGTGTCGTATCAGCCGGATCAGCCGCAGAACATTCACTCATCGGGATGCTGAACTTCAGCTTTTATGATTCAAAAAGAAAGAAAATCCGCCTTAAGCAGGCTGGCCGCGGAGGTATCGGGACAGTCTTCAGAAATAAAAAAATCAAAGCGCTTATCTGCAAGATTCCCGGTGTTAAAGGAAACCTTAATAATGTCGTTGATCTTGAGGCAATTATGGAAAGAGGGAAAAGATTCAACCGGGAGATCCGTGAGCTTGACGATAAGCAATGTCAAATGAAGCAGGTGGGCACTGCACACCTCATGGAAATTATGAACGATCATGATCTTCTTCCGGTTCATAATTATAAATTCGGAAGTCATCCCGATGCATATAAGATCGATTCATCTGTCTGGAAAAGAAACTTCACCCAGAATATTCCCGACGGCTGCTGGATAGGCTGCAATATGTCATGCAGCAAAGGAGTTGATGATTTCGAGCTCAAAACCGGTCCCTACAAGGGACAGAAAGTAATTGTCGATGGTCCTGAGTATGAGAATGCTGCGGGGCTGGGATCAAATTGCGGAATTTTTGACCCGGGCTATATTATTGAAACAAATTTCTATTGCGATACTTACGGAATATGCACAATAACATGGAGCACTGTTACAGCTTTTATTATGGAATGTT
>JAPLEC010000097.1 GCA_026391515.1 Bacteroidia bacterium
GTATGAGTGGTATCAAAAATATTATTATGTATATCATACAGTGTTCCACTGTGTCCGCGGCTCAAGCTTAATGATGGTAAAAAACCTGCATTGCCTATTGCATAGTTATTTTTAGCAATCACTTCACTGTTTTTGGTGACCAGAAGTGAAAAATTCTTTTCAAGGCCGGTCTTTATACAATCAGTCAATTCATATACTTTTTGGGCATATGATGAACTGAATAAAGCCAAGCTAAGAAGACTAAGGGACAGTAACTTTATTTTCATCAGTACTTATTTTTGTTTCGCTTGAAATAAAAGAATACATGGCCGGTACCACAAAAAGTGTCAGCAGTGTCGCAAACAGCATACCTCCGACTACTGCAATACCCATTGCGACCCTGCTCTGGGCACCTTCGCCAAGCCCGAGAGCCAGCGGAGATATACCAAGTATAGTTGCAAGGCTTGTCATCAGGATCGGTCTGAAGCGGGCAGCAGCAGCATATTTTATCGCGTCCATTTTGTTCATTCCGGCACGCTTCCTCTGGTTTGCAAATTCAACAATGAGAATTCCGTTCTTCGATACCAGACCGATGAGCATTATTATTCCGATTTCACTGAAGATATTCATAGTAACATTGAAGTACCACATAAATATCAATGCACCGGTAACAGCCAGTGGCACTGTCATCATTACAACGAAAGGTTCTTTGAAGCTTTCAAACTGGGCAGCCAGAACAAGGAATATAAGAATGAGAGCGAGCATGAATGCAAACATCAGGCTTGATGAACTCTCCCTGAAATCTTTGGAATCACCTGCCAACGCTGTTCTGAAAGTCTCATCGAGGGTTGATTTTGCAATTTTATCCATCTCATCTAGTCCCTGACTTATAGTTTTGCCCTTTGCAAGTCCTGCTGATACTGTTGCTGAAACAAACCTGTTGTAACGATAAAGCTGGGGCGGTGCAGTCTCTTCAGATAATGTTACCAGATTATCCAGCTGGATCATTTGTTCATAGCTGTTTCGGACATATAATGATTTGAGATCCAAGGGTTTATTTCTATCGCTTCTTGCAAGGTCGCCAAGGATCTGATATTGTTTACCGTTCATGAAAAAGTACCCGAACCGCTGGCCGCTGAGTGCCAGCTGCAATGTCTGTCCGATATTCTGTGTTGATACTCCCAGAATACTTGCTTTTGCCCTGTCGATATGGATCCTTAATTCAGGCTTTGTAAATTTAAGGTTGACATCCGCCATCTGGAAAGTCGGGTTATCCATGACCTTCGCCATAAAAGCAGGAAGGATCTCCCTTAGCTTATCGATCGTTGTAGCCTGTAAAACATACTGAACAGGCAATCCTGAACGTCTTCCACCAAAGGTTGATTGCTGCATTACCATTGCTCTTGCCTTGGTCTTTTTGCGGAACACATTGCCCAGCTGATCCGCTATTTCCTGCTGAATACGTTTCCTGTCCTTGGGATCTACAAGCATTATACTGATGTTTCCCATACTTCCACCTCTGATCATGGAGATCACTCCTCTACGCTCCGGTACAAGCTGATCGATAGATTTGGACAGATCGTCAATATAGCTCAGAACAAATTCATATGTCGATCCTTCGGGTGCTGTTGTGTTTATTGTTATCTGTGATCTGTCTTCCAGCGGTGCCATTTCGGCCGGAATTGATTTCCACAGAAGAAAAACCAGACCGAGTGCGACAATAAGAATAATAAAAGTGACACGCCTGTGCCTTAGAAAAGAAGCGAGAGCGTTACGGTACCAATTGTTCAGCCATGCGAAAAATTTTTCTGTTTTCCTGAAAAACCAGCTATGCCTGGTCTCTTTCCTGAGCAATTTTGTCGATACCATTGGAGTGAGTGACAACGCCAGAAATGCTGAAATACCAACAGCACCTGCCATTACAATTGCAAACTCCCGGAAGAGTCGGCCCGTGATGCCCGAAAGTAAAACAATCGGGAAAAATACAGATATCAGTGTGATTGTGGTTGAAATAATTGCGAAATAGATTTCTTTCGACCCTGCGAGGCCTGCTTCTACCGGTGGCATACCATTTTCAACCTTAACATATATGTTTTCCATCACAACGATTGCATCATCAACAACAATCCCGATTGCCAGAACGATTGCAAGAAGTGTGAGAACATTAATACTGTATCCTGCGATGTACATGATAAAGAACGACCCGATAAGCGACACGGGTATAACAAGTATAGGGATAAGTGTCGCTCGCCAGCTTCGCAGGAAGACATAAATAATGATTAACACGAGAGTAAAAGCAATGTAAATGGTATTCTTTACTTCCTTGATTGACTTGCGGATATACTGAGTGTTATCATACCCAACTTTGATCTTAATGTCGGAGGCAATATCTTTCGTTATAAAATTAAGTCTCCTGTATACTTCATCGACGATCTCTATCTGGTTGGATCCCGGCTGGGGTATAATGGCAGTGCCAACCATGGGAACACCATCCCTTTTCATTATCCCTCTTATATCTTCCGGTCCAAGCTCAGCTCTGCCTATATCGCTGAATCTGATTATCTGATCCCCGGTCTGTTTTACTATCAGGTCATTGAATTCTTTTGGTGTTGACATCAGGCCGAGAGTTCTTATCGTCAGCTGAGTTGTATTCCCCTCAATGCTGCCGGAGGGAAGCTCAACATTCTCACGTGAAATAGCATTCCTTACATCAAGAGGAGTGAGCTGGTACCCTGCAAGTTTGAAGATCGGAAGAGCACACGTCTAGGGAAAGAGTGT
>JAPLEC010000460.1 GCA_026391515.1 Bacteroidia bacterium
CTCATATGATAAGCCAGTTAAAATTCAGGCGATAACTCTGGCGAGCAGGAACGGAATACCTGTCGGTACTCTGAAAGTCAGTGATAATGGAATTGATTTTCAAACAATTGCAGTATTGCCCGGAGCACAATTATATCGTGCCGGCAAGGTCGAAACAATTTCGTTTCCACCAGTATCCGCGAAATTTTTCAGGTTCGAATTTACAGGCGCTCCGATGAAACCAGCTGAGGTTATGGCTGAAACTACCACACTCCCCGACTCTGTTTATACCTTCAGCGAAATGAAGATTCACACCGGAGCAAGGATAAACAGATGGGAAGATAAAGCAGGCTTTTATCATTTGTTTAACTATGAATCTGTATCGTCATCAAATGTACTTTCATCTTCTGCAATTGATCCGATAAAAGTTATTGATTTGACTTCCGCAATGTTACCGGATGGAACTCTTAAATGGAAAGTTCCCGAAGGAAACTGGACTGTAATGCGTTTCGGATACTCACTGACAGGCTCAAAAAACAGACCTGCTGTTTCAACGGGTTCCGGATACGAGGTCGATAAGCTCAGCAGGGAACATACCGAAGCATATATAAAAAATTACACGGATCCATTAATAAGTGTACTGGGTACACTTTATGGTAAGAGTCTGCAGTATGTTTTATTTGACAGCTGGGAGGCCGGGATGCAGAACTGGACCAATAAAATGATTGAAGAATTCACAAAAAGAAGAGGCTATGATCCTACACCGTACATACCTTGTTTATCTGGCAGGGTTGTCGGAAGCAGCGAAATCAGTGACAGGTTTCTTTGGGATTTCCGGCGCACTCTTGCGGATATGTTTGCCGAAAATCATTATGGTGTAATTACAGAATACCTTCATAAACAAGGAATTAAGACTTATGGTGAAGCATCCGGAGTTTCTCTTGAGATACTTGAAGATGCTCTTCTCTGCAAAAAATATGTCGATATCCCTATGGGTGAGTTCTGGTACAGAGCACTTCATCCCGAACTGATGTATTATCAGGATGTACGCGGAGCTGCATCTGCTTCACATGTATATGGTAAGACTCTTGTAGCTGCTGAATCATATACCGGAGGGGGATTTGAATCACCCTATACTCTTAAAAAAATTGGTGATTACTGGTTTACCCAGGGAATCAACCGCTTTGTTTTTCACACTTCAGCTCATCAGCCGATCGATACCAGACCGGGGAATACTATGGTTGGCACCCATATAAACAGGAATATAACATGGGCAGAACAGGCTGCTCCGTTCATGACATATCTGGCACGTAATTCATTTATGCTTCAGCAGGGTTTGTTTGTGGCAGATATTGTTTATCTCCTTAACGAGGGAGCTCCTTCAACAATGCCCATCTGGGGTGAAGGACTGGATCCTGCTCCTCCGGAAGGATTTGATTATGACTATATTAACGCTGATGCTTTACTGAACAGAATGTCGGCAGATCCGGATGGTAAGCTTTCCTTGCCGGATGGTATGAACTATAAGGTGCTCGTGCTTCCCAACACTGATCAGATGACATTACCTGTCCTTCAGAAGATCCATGAGCTGGTTGCCGGAGGAGCAATCGTAACAGGAAGAAAGCCGCTGAGAACTCCCGGACTTACAGGCTACCCTGCATCAGAAGTCCGGTTTAAGGAACTTGTTTTTGACTTATGGGGCGATCTCGATGGTATAAGCCGCACTCAGCGCTCCTTCGGCAAAGGCAAAGTTATATGGGGATTATCGCTTCCCCGAATTCTCTCTTTATCAGGAGTTTCCAGAGATGTCGAATTTAGTCCTCCTTTTAATTCAAAACTATCCTGGGTACATCGCAGAACAAGTGACGCTGACATTTATTTTATTGTCAACTGTACCGACACTCTTATAAATACTGATCTGAGGTTCCGTGTAAGTAGAAAAGAGGCTGAAATCTGGGATCCGTGCGTTGGATCTGTTGAAAAGGCCAGTTACAGATTTGAAAATAATAAAACAGTTGTCCCATTGCAGCTGTCTGAGCGTCAATCTGTTTTTGTAGTTTTTAAGCAAAAAGCCTCCTCTGCTGCCAGAAATATTGTTCATAAATCTTCTGAAATTCTGGATACTCTGCAGGGACCGTGGGAAATTGCTTTTCCTGCAGGTTTGGGAGCTCCTGAAAAAACACTGATAAATCACCTGGAGTCATGGACTGAGAACTCAGATGAAGGCATAAAGTATTTCTCAGGTACTGCCAAATACACAAAAATGTTCGTTGCATCAAAGAAATGGTTTCAACCCGGGAATGTGATGATGCTTGATCTGGGTAAAGTATTTGATATTGCTGAGGTGACATTAAATGGAACTCCGCTGGGCATTTATTGGAAACCACCCTATCAGGCTGAGATAACAAATATCCTTAAAAAAGGAGAAAACCACCTTGATATAAAAATCACCAATGAGTGGACAAACAGGCTGACAGGAGATCAAAAAGCCGGCACCGGAAAAAAGGTTTTAAATTCCTCTCTCTTCGTATTCCCGGGAAGAAAATTGAATGATTCAGGGCTGCTGGGACCTGTAACAGTTATCAGAAAATGATATAAAAAATCAGGTGCAGTCTGGGACTACACCTGATTTTATTTAAACAAAATATTTTTTATACAAGTTTCCAGGGGCTCCGGTAGTCATACTGCATGAGTTTAGTAGCAGCTCCATCCGGGTCATTTACAAATGTCTGAGTCGAAGAATCCCAGTAAATAGTCCTTTTAAGGTTGCATGCAATGTTCCCGAGGTTGCAAACAGTTGCGCTGCTGTGGCCTATTTCAACCGGGGCAACAGGATCCTTCCGCGAACGTATAGATTCGATGAAATTCACCTGGTGAGGTATCCTGGTTTCATAAGGTCCTTCAGTTTTAGCAGCAGCTGGTGGTTTAAATTTCGGATCGGATGAATGGAAAAAGTCACGGGTAACTTCAATCCAGCCATTTTCGCCAATAAACTTTACCCCTTTGCTTTTCTTCTCATTAAATGGTTCTGAAGTCATTACAGTGCCTGTTGCATATTTGAACATCATGTATTCAGTTCCGTCGCCAATTGGTGATATTTCGATTGGTCCCATTTTATCCATGCCAAGTCCCCATTGGGCAATGTCGAACATATGGGCTCCCCAGTCGGTTGTAAAACCTCCGCCCATCTCTTTGTACCATCTCCAGGCACCCCAATCTTCCTCGTCTTTTACCGGATCAAGAGATATCGGAGGGTCAAGCTTATTATTGAAATGAATCGGGTAAGGAAGCGGTCCAAGCCACAGGTCCCAGTTAAGACCATCCGGTATTGGTTCCTCAGGCAGGTCATAAGGTATTGGAGGAGCACCAACATAAGCGTTAACAAGAGTTATTTTGCCCAGTTGTCCGTTTTGCACAAGCTTTACAGCATGCTGGAAGTTTGGATCTGAACGCTGCTGAGTGCCTACTGCAAGTATCCTCTGATTATTACGAACTGTTTTTATAAGCTCTTGTCCTTCTTTTATTGTGAAGGTCATTGGTTTTTCAAGATATACATCCTTACCTGCATTGCATGCTGCAATAGCGACTATTGCATGATAATGGTCAGGAACAGCAATAACGACAGCATTTATGTCTTTTCTTGCAAGAAGGTCCTGAAATTTCTCATAAGTTTCAATCATGACTTTTTTGCCTGCTTTGGCATAAAAATCAGTGACTCTTTTCTCAAAGCGCTTCCGCTTGATTCCATAAACGTCACATCCTGCAACTACTTCAACTCCTGGTATCTGCAAAAATCCATCAAGAAGGAACATAGATTGTCTTCCCATTCCGATGAAGCCCAGTCTGATATCAATATCAGCCGATTTTGTTTTGCAGCCCACAAGCTGTGGAATCACTGCAGCACCAGCAACACCTGCAACGGCAGTGTTTATAAACTGGCGTCTTGACCATTGTTTTTTCCGTTTATCCATAGTTTAATTTTTAAAGGTATACCATAAGTAAATTAATGCCTGATATTAACCGGCAAAAAATCAGTACTAAATTAAATTTTTCTTTTTAAAAATCAGAATCTCCCGAAGATAGAATATTTCTCTGTATTACAGAAAATAGATGAATAAAGGAATAATCCGGGATTATTTGTTTCCATTTTTCTTTCGAGGTGAAGGACTGGCTCTCCTTTTTTCAGGTGAAGGAAACTGCTTATTTTAGCTGAAGCCGGAATTGCTTTTATCCTCTGTTCCCCGCCTTTGATCTCAATCTGATAATGTTCCCTGAGAATTTTAAAAAGAGATCTGTTTCCGAATTGCCGGGATGTGATTCTTGGAAGATTAACGTTGGCTATGTAGCTGATATCGTAGAAGATGGGTATATCATCGAGCAATCTGAGCCGTTCCATATATATGCAGCCCGATTCCCTTTCAAGTTCAGAAAGAGGAAATATAAAATCATTTTTCCATGGAATTAAAACCGGTTTAACGATTATTTTTGTTTTAAGGTTGCGGTCTCCTACTGCTGAAGTTGTCCCTGATACAGACAGAATACCTATTTCTTTCGGGAGCTGATGTACAATACTTCCTTTTCCCTGGTGCTTTCGAATATATCCATCGCTGGCAAGTGAGCTGAGCGATTGTCTTACTGTCGGCCTTGTCATTCCATATAGCCGGCACAATTCATTTTCAGAAGGCAGCAGATCACCTTCTTTATAAATACCACCAGTTATATGTTTCCGGAGAATTTCATAAAGCTTTTTATGCTGCGGAATATTTTTAACTGGTCCCATAATTACAATTTTTTGTAAATATATTAATTTTTACTTGTAAATACATGTTTTTTAATTTATTTTTGTACCTGCTGATTTATAATAAGATGTGATTTAATCAATTTTCATTTAATTATACTTATTATAACAAGTTGATTAACCAGTAACTAGTAATAAGTAAACAGTAATATTTAAAAAAATGGCAATCCCCGTAATAATGCCAAAACAAGGGCAGTCAGTTGAAACATGCATTATAACCCGCTGGTATAAAAACACTGGCGACAGCGTAAAAACAGGCGATCTGCTGTTCTCATACGAGACTGATAAAGCTGCATTTGAGCTTGAATCTCCAGGTGATGGTTTCCTGCTTGAAACATTCTTCGACGAAGGTGCGGAGGTTCCTGTACTGATGAACGTAGCAGTAATAGGTCAGAAAGGCGAATCTGTTTCAGCCTTTATACCTGGAAAAACTGCAGCACCTCCTGCTGAAACTGCACCATCAGTAAAAAAAGAAGAGGTATCAAAACAAGAAAGTGCTGTTATTCAGGCTGCTGTTTCATCAACAGACTCAAGAATCAAAATATCCCCCAGAGCTAAACGCCTTGCAGAAAATAAAGGATTGAATTATAACAGGTTGCAAGGATCCGGACCAAATGGAAGAATAATTGTCAACGATATTGAGAAAGCGCTTTCAGGGAGTTCAGAGATGACCAAAACAGTCCGTTCAGCTGGTACTGAATTTACCGAACAACCATTGAGCAATGTCCGCAAGCTGATTGCTAAAGCCATGTATTCTTCACTTCAGAATTCGGCACAGCTCACCCATCACATGAGCGCTGATGTCCGCCGGCTGCTTGAAACGAGAAGCAAAATAAAAGCAGGCCTCGCTGCAGGAACAGAAAAAAATGATATCACGCTGAACGATATGATCTGCTGGTGCGTAATCAGAGCACTGAAAAAATTCCCTGAAGCCAACAGTCATTTTCTTGGAGATTCAATTAAAACATTTCATAAAGTACATCTGGGAATAGCTGTTGATACCTCCCGTGGACTTATGGTTCCTGCAGTGAAAAATGCTGAAAAAATGAACCTGCCTCAGCTGTCAAAAGAGCTTAAGATGGTTGCAGATGCTTGCCGCAAAGGGAATATTGATCCTGAACTGATAAAGAGCACATCAGCGACATTCACAGTTTCAAACCTTGGAAATTATGGCGTAGAAATGTTCACACCGGTAATCAACCTGCCTCAGGCTGCAATACTCGGTGTATGTACAATAATTTACAGGCCGGCCGATCTCGGGAATAATACATTTGGATTTGTTCCATATATCGGTCTGTCACTCACTTATGACCACAGGGCGATTGACGGAGGACCAGCAACACTTTTCCTTAAAGAGATAAAAGAACAGATAGAGAGTTTCAATTATTAACCCCCCATCCCCCCTAAAGGGGGGCTAATAAAGTAAATATAATTAGACCCCCTTCAGGGGGTGGGACGCGAAGCGGACCGGGGGCAGAACTAACAGATCATAAAGACAAAGTAAAATGCCAAAAAGTCAAAACATCAATCCAAAGGTAGTACGTAAACCACAATTCATTGAATTTGGTAAAATACCTGTTAATCAGTACAATAAAACAATAACAGATGAAAAGAAGAATTTCAGCAGGGAAGATTTCCTGAGGATTTTCCGCGACATGGTAATAATACGTGAATTTGAAACCATGTTAAACCTGATAAAGACTAAAAACGAATATAACGGAATAGCCTATAACCATCCGGGCCCGGCACATCTCTCAATAGGGCAGGAAGCATCAGCAGTCGGAATGGCTTACAACCTCGGAATCGAAGATTATATATTTGGTTCGCACCGTAGTCATGGGGAGATACTTGCAAAAGGACTGTCAGCTATAAACAAGCTTGATGAAGATAATCTGTATTCGATAATGCGCAATTATTTCGGTGGAGGCGCTCTGAAAGTAGTTGAGAAAGGCTTCCAGGGAGACATAAAAATGTTAGCAGTACACTTTTTATTATACGGTGCCTTAGCTGAAATATTTGCACGGGAAAACGGATTCAACAAAGGACTGGGCGGATCGATGCATGCGTTTTTCACCCCTTTCGGCATTTATCCGAATAATGCCATAGTCGGAGGTTCAGGAGATATTTCTGTAGGAGCAGCTTTATATAAAAGGATTAACAGGAAACCTGGTATTGTGGTCTGCAATATCGGCGACGCATCGACAGGCTGTGGCCCGGTATGGGAAGGTATATGTTTTGCAACTATGGATCAGTATAAAACTCTGTGGGAAGGTGAGTATAAAGGCGGATTACCTCTGATATTTAATATCATGAATAACTTATATGGTATGGGCGGCCAGACTATGGGCGAAACAATGGGCTATGGCATTCTTGCACGGTTGGGTGCCGGAGTAAATCCCGAAATGATGTACTCTGAACGTGTCGACGGTTATAACCCGCTTGCTGTTATTGACGCTTTCAAACGTAAGAAAAAACTTCTGGAAGAAAAGAAAGGTCCCGTGCTGCTTGACACTCTGACATACAGGATAAGCGGCCATTCTCCGTCAGATGCATCATCATACAGATCGAAAGAGGAGATTGAAGCATGGCAAAAAGAGGATTCAATTGTCGCTTATGGTAATGAGCTGACCGGGGCGGGTATAGTTAAGCAGGAACAACTCGACGAAATCAGGCGTGATACTGCAGAACTGATAACACACATTCTTAAACTGACTGTAAATGACGATATTTCTCCAAGACTGGATCTGAAAAAAGATCCTGATGCTATTGGTAAGATGATGTTTTCAAATGGCTCAGAAATCAGAATGGAAGATGGTTCACCGGAAGTTCTGATTCTGTTTGAAGAAAATCCTCGCGTCAAATCTCTGAAAAATAAGGAAAGATTTTATAAAGACAAGGATGGAAAGCCTGTTTCAAAAGCAAAATTATACCAGCTACGCGATGGAATATTTGAAGCAATCATTGACCGGTTCTATAAAGATCCTACTCTTGCTGCATGGGGTGAAGAAAACCGCGACTGGGGCGGAGCATTTGCAGTTTACCGTGGACTGACTGAAGCTCTTCCGTATCACAGGCTCTTCAATTCGCCTATATCGGAAGGTGCAATCGTCGGTACTGCAATTGGTTACGGAATGTGCGGAGGAAGAGTTATTGCTGAAATAATGTATTGCGATTTCCTGGGAAGATCCGGAGATGAAGTCTTCAACCAATTGCCTAAATGGCAGGCTATGAGCGGGAATATTATAAGGATGCCGGTGGTGATAAGAGTTTCTGTTGGCTCAAAATACGGGGCACAACATTCTCAGGACTGGTCATCGCTGACTGCACATATTCCCGGTTTGAAAGTTGTTTTTCCGGCCACTCCTTACGATGCTAAAGGCCTGATGAACACTGCATTGCAGGGTACTGATCCTGTTATCTTCTTTGAAAGCCAGAGGATATACGATGTTGGTGAAATGTTTCATGAATCAGGTGTTCCTGAAGGCTATTATGAAATTCCTTTTGGTGAGCCTGATATAAAAAGGGCAGGCGAAGATCTGACAATTCTTTCAATAGGTGCAACATTGTACCCGGTAATAAAAGTTGCTGATACTCTTCAGGAAAAATATGGGCTAAGCGCAGAAGTGATTGATGCCAGAACACTTGTCCCGTTTAATTATGAACCTGTTATTGAGTCAGTTAAGAAGACCGGCAGAATTGTTCTTGCCAGTGATGCTTCATCGCGTGGCTCATTCCTTAAAGAGATGGCACAGACAATTACAGAGCTGGCTTTTGATTTTCTTGATGCTCCTCCGGTCGTTGTCGGTTCACGTAACTGGATCATTCCTGCATTTGAAATGGAAGAGTTTTTCTTCCCGCAGCCTGACTGGATACTGGATGCTATTCATGAAAAAATTATGCCGCTTAAAGGACATGAACCGAAACATGACTTTTCAAATAAAAAAACGATCAGTCTGAATAAAGAAGGAGTTTAGAGTTAAAATTCAACCAATTAAATACTATTTCAAAATGTATTTTAAGTGTATAAACCACCTTCCCTCCCGATAGTTATCGGGACTTCCCCCAAGGGGGAAAGAGAAGTGGTTCAGCTTCCCGCTTTGCGGGACGGGAAAGGGGGTCTATGGAGATAGATAAACATAGCTTTTCTATCTTTACAGTTAAATCGATTTTATTTTTATGGAACAAATCATAAAAAATATAAAAGGAAAAACAGGATTCATCATCGACATGGATGGTGTTATCTATCATGGAAACAAGCTATTACCAGGTGT
>JAPLEC010000404.1 GCA_026391515.1 Bacteroidia bacterium
TTGTGCTGATCAGCTGTAACGGCCCTTCTCCCTCCAAGAAGACTCTCTCCCATCAACAGATTATGGCAAATGCCACCCGAAGCGAAAAAAACGGATGGATTGCTATACACCTTGAAGGAACACCCGAAGTTATCGGTTATCAGCATGGGTATCTTCTTGCTGATGAGATAATCGATTTGCGTGGTGCAATGAAGGTGCTGAATGAAAATACTACCGGCAGGAGCTGGGATTTTTACAGGAATGAGTCATACAAAATGTTCTGGCCGGAGATGCCCCCGGAATACCGCGAAGAGATCAGTGGCATTGCAGCCGGAGTAAATGCAAAGCTCGGACAAGGTACAATTGACATAAAAGATCTGATTGCAATGAATTCAGACCTTGAAATGCCCGGCTATTTTGTCCCGTGGCTTGATAAACAGGAAAATCCGAAACCTCCTGAACATTGCAGCGCAATTGCTGCAACAGGTTCATGGACATCTGACGGCAAAATCGTGATGGCACATAATAACTGGAGCGAGTATATTATTGGCGAAAGATGGAATATTATTGTGGATATTGTCCCTGAAAAAGGAAACAGAATAATAATGGATGCTCTTCCGGGATTTATTCACAGCGGGGATGATTTCAATATCAACAGTGCCGGATTAATTGTAACAGAGACCACAATTTCGGCTTTCCATGGATTCGACACAACGGGAGTGGCAGAATTTATACGTGCCCGCAAGGCAATTCAGTATTCGTCATCAATCGATGAATGGGTTGCAATAATGACTGACAAGAATAATGGCGGATATGCAAATGACTGGCTGATAGGTGACAACAAAACCGGAGAGATTGCACGCCTTGAGCTTGGACTGAAAAATCATTTTCTTGAACGTACAAATGACGGATATTTTACGGGAGCAAATTACCCGGTAAATGATAAGCTCATTAAAGAAGAGACATCTTTTGATCCTTCATCTCCGGATCAATCCGCAAATATGCGTCGCCTCAGATGGGATGCGTTAATGAAGGATTATAAGGGGAAAATAAATATTGAATCGGCAAAAGCATTCATGGGCGATCATTACGATATGAACCGTAAGCAGGAAAGAGCCGGCCGCTTTTCACTCTGCGGCCACCTTGATGAAGATAAGGCGGGTATAAAAGGAATAAGCTGGGATGCAGCATATTTTGCGGCCGGTGCTGTCCAGGGAAAGGCAACTGACAGTAACCTGTCCAAAAACATGCAGCTCTGGGCAATTATGGGACATCCATGTGGTCAGTATTTTATCGCAAAGAGCTT
The DNA here is from genome assembly GCA_026391515.1 of Bacteroidia bacterium. Taxonomy (GTDB): domain Bacteria; phylum Bacteroidota; class Bacteroidia; order Bacteroidales; family VadinHA17; genus LD21. The sequence continues at coordinate 1,286 of JAPLEC010000404.1, forward strand.
TCTTGACTCTCATCCTGAATATAATTTTCAGAAAGAATATCTAAAAGACATGCCGGGCCATGAATGGACTCTGTTCTCTGCAAAAAGCAGATAATTAAATGGAGAAGGGGTACACGGTTCAAGGTTCAAAATATACGGCTCAGTGGTGCAACGGCACAACGGCGCAGTGGTCTATGGAACGCGTAACCCGGAACATTGAACTCGGAACGGTCGAACGATCGAACTTTAAGATAATCAGTAATTCTTAACTAATTTTTCAAGTTCATCAAGATCAACCGAATTCTGAAAAAACTCTCCGAACCATCGGATACAACGGTTGGCATTTATCGGGAGGCCGACAACAGGGATATTGTTTTTTCGGCAACTTCTCATTCCGAATGTCAGCTCGGGGACGCAGGCAATACCCAGAATACCGAAAGTCCTTTTTTCGTGAAAGGTGTACTTCGCAAGCTGCTTCATGTTCCCTCCCATCCAGATATAAGGTTCAATATTATGAGACTTCAATATCTCACTGGTGTGATTCTGAAAACATTTTGCCGAACAGTGTTTGCACTGATAATCAAATCCGTTCTTTGCTGCTTTGCAGCTTGCCGAAAAATCGCGCAGACAGTAAGGCAACAGGGCAATTTTCTTATTTGCATTAATGAATTCCGTACGGAACAAACGATTAGTCAGCTCAATTTCAAGCATATACAGATGATACTGCTCCCTGGTGGTGGCAAGCCTGCGGTCCCATATTTTGGAAAGAGGAAGTGTCCTGAGATGCCCTTCAACATTCTCAGTATATTTCTTAAGGCAAGGATCAATAAGGTTCAGAATAACCGGCATCTTATTGCCTGCATCATTTATTCCCAGGCTCTTTTTCAAAAGCTTCTTCCTCAATGAGAAATTCCTGATTCCCTCAACAAGCTCCCGGGTAACCGGATTCAAAGCCAGTACCTTATCGGCAAGCTGCCTTATGGTTTCATAATATCCGGCAGTTGAATCCGATTTCCCGAATAAGGAATATGTTTTTCCATTGACAGGAGTATATTCGGGACGGGATGATTTCATGATTCTCTTGATTTCGGTTTTGCTTCAAAGTTCAGCTTATAGCTCGTGCTCCTTCCTCCTGCCTGTTCCTTTTTCAAAATACCCTTCTCAATGAGATCCTCAATGTCGCGAAGAGCGGTATCTGCCGAACAACCTGATATTTTTGCCCATTTGGATGAGGTCAGCTTGCCTGTGAATCCATCCAGAATTTTGTTGAGCATGAGCCTTTGCCGTTCATTCAGATGGACAGAAGAATATTTATTCCAGAATGCAGCCTTGAAGAAAACCGCTGAAAGAATATCCTCGGCTTTATTCAGAGCAGACTCAAGACATTCCATGAACCAGAGCAGCCATCCGGTCAGATCCAACGTTCCTTTCTGAGTCTCTTCCAGAACCTCGTAGTATCTTTTACGGTCGCTTCTGATCTGTGCCGACATGCTGTAAAATCGTCGGTCGCTTCTCTCTGCCTGAGCCAGCAGCATGTCTGCCAGACCCCTGGCAATCCTTCCATTTCCATCTTCAAACGGATGAATTGTTATAAACCAGAAATGAGCCACACCGGCTTTCAAAACCGGGTCGGTGTCGCTCCTGCTGTTAAACCACTTCAGAAATTGCGACATCTCATTCTCAACTTCTTTGGCAGGTGGCGCCTGAAAATGCACCTTTTCTCTGCCCATTGGTCCTGAAACGACCTGCATGGGACCAGTGGAATCATCACGCCATTTTCCTGTTATTATCTTCAGCATACCGCTCCTGCCGGTCGGAAAAAGAGAAGAGTGCCATGAGAACAAACGCCTTTTTGTTAAGGGCTCTTTATATTTCCTGATGGCATCCAGCGTCATCTCAACGACACCGTCGACATTTCTGTCGGAAGGTACCAATCCGGCGATGTCCATCCCAAGGTGTCTGGCAACTGATGAGCGTACCTGGCTGGTATCAAGCTTTTCGCCTTCAATTTCGGCTGATTTTACTACATCAAGAGTCAATGTTGTCAGGTTTGCTTCATCGCTGAGACCAAATCCTAAAGCTTCCATTTTCCCTGTGAGTCTTCCCTGCAGATTACGTACCCTTCCCAGCACCAGGAGCAGAACATCATTGTCCCATCTGAATGCCGGCCAGCCTGTCTGCTGATAAATATATTTTGACATTATCCGCATATTTTGCGGTAAATATAGGTATTATTCTCTGCATTTACAAATAAAAACCGCACAAAATGCGGTGAATAATTATTGGCTTTTTTATGTGGTGCAAATTTAAAATCTCGATGCATCACGATTTTTCCTTAAATCCTCAACCAGCCCCCGAATTATTCATTGTGCAAAAATATTATATCAACGACCATGATCTCCGATTTGGCAGTTGTGCGTACCGGTGGACCCCATAAACGGATACCGCTGGAGACAAAAAAATTAGTGTTGCCTTTTTTCATATATCCGTAACTCAGTTTATAAACTCTTCTTGTAATAAGATTGATGGGAAAAAGCTGACCGTTATGCGTATGTCCGGAAAAAACCACATTGGCCCCGGTCCTGCTTATCTGATCAATTTCTGTCGGACGGTGATCAAGCAGTATTACCGGAAGAGAATCTGTTATTGACTGCAGCAAATCTGCAGCGCTTTTTCTTGTCCTGACATGCCCGTCATTCCTTCCAGCCAGAATAAATGAATGGTCGATTACAACAACGCTGTCGCTTAGAATCTGAATGCCGGCTTTGCTGAAAAAGCTTCCTTTATCCTGTCCGGCATAATGTTCATGGTTGCCGTTGACACCAAAAATCCCGTATTTCGCCCTGATACTGCCTAGCAACTTTTCAATTCTCTCCAGGTTTTCGTTCTCACGGTCGCCTTCGACAATGTCGCCTCCAAAAAGTATCAGATCAGGATTGATGCTTTCCACTTTTTTTACAAACTTTTCGACAAAACGGATACCGGTACCTTCCTGCAGATGGAAATCTGAAACAAAAACAACCTTCAGCCGGCTTAAGTCAGATGACTTACCAGGAATTGATATACTGTATTTTGTGGTCCTGATGGTATTAAAGTTTATTATCCCTGCTATTACTACAATCATCGAAAAAAGGACGGTAAACAGTAAACCATATTTTTTTACAGACCTGCTCCTGAGCTTCTCCCGGGGAACGATTTTAAAGATCAGGTTAAACAGAAGTAAAAGATCTGTGAGCAGAACGAACAGGAAAAGATAAAGGAAAAACGGGAGAATATATCCCGCGATAAAACCGAATGTCTTTGCAATGAATCCCGCTCCTTCTTCACCGAGCAGATTACTTACAGGGTAGATCAGAAACAGAAGAGCGTAAATCAGGACATACCATAATCTGTGCTCCTTATTAATATAAATCTGCCAGATACGGACAAACAGGTAAATGTTTGGAATTAAATATGCTAAAGTGAGAATTGTATGAAATCCCATTTTTGAATTCAATATTTGCAGACAAGGTAATAATTAAACACTGAATATGGAACGCGATTGCCTGCAAATGACAGAAGAGAATTTACCGGTTTTTATTAATATAATTTCTGACCCGTTTTAATTCAAAATCATTACGAATTATGTGGTCATAAAAACGCGGCTGCCAGGAAAACGGTATATGATTTTTACGGGCATGGGTGGTAACGGCCGATTTGAAACCACGGATAATGGATGCAAGGTATTTGTTACGAAATTTATCCGGCATGTAATCTTATTATGCAGCGAAATCAGGATACAAGATACATTTTATAGAATAATTAATGAAAAATAATTCACAAATTGCTAAAGGCTTTCGTAGTCCTGTTTGAAAGAATTGCTTAACTTTAAGCTTATCAGCATGATTAACAGTTAATTGTTTGACCGACATGATAAGAAAAGCATGTTACATAATTCTGCTTCTTTGTTTCATCAAGGGAAATCTTTTGTCGCAGCAGGTTGCAGATACAGCTTATAATCCTGTTATATCAAAGCCTGAATATGCAATTGGAAAAGGTCCTCTGATACTTATTGATGAGGGTCATAACAATTTTCACACTGCCGATGAAAGATATCTCCCGTTTGCAAGGCTTCTCAGAGCTGACGGATACCGGGTGAAAGGTTTAAAAGGTGAGTTTAAGGAGCCTCTTCCAAATGATACCAGGATTCTCGTTATAGCAAACGCTCTTAACAGCATTAACATTCAAAACTGGTTCCTCCCTACTCCATCGGCATTTTCAGATCAGGAAATTGATGTCCTGGAAAAATGGGTCGGAAGAGGCGGTTCTCTCTTTCTGATTGCCGACCATATGCCAATGGGTGGTGCAGCAGAGGCACTTGCTGCAGCTTTTGGCTTTAAATTTACAAACGGCTTTGCAGCAGATACATCTTCGCCCGGACCAGCGAGGTTTTACCGGAAGGATAACACCCTGTTATCATGCTCTATAACGAATGGCCGTAATTTATCTGAATCGGTAAACAAAGTGGTTACATTTACAGGACAGGCATTTGAGGTTCCCAACAATGCTATTTCTATCCTCCGGTTTGATCAGAGGTATCTTCTTCTTGAAACTGATACAGCCTGGGTCTTCGATTCCCGGACGAGATATACTCCGATAAATAACTGGTCGCAGGGTGCTTACATGAAATTCGGCAAGGGACGTGTAGTAATGTTTGGCGAAGCGGCAATGTTCACAGCCCAGCTTGCCGGGCCGTCACAGGTAAGAGTCGGTATGAACTCTGATTATGCAGAAGAAAATTATAAGCTGCTGCTGAACATTATTCACTGGCTCGACAGGAAATTTGAGTAATTCTATTTCCCTGACGCACCTCTTTTGATTTTTACAAGTAATTCTTCAGTCGTCTTAACATCCTCACCAGCCTTCTTACCAGTACTGATAGCCAGATTCGCTATCTTCCCAGCTTCTGAATAATTTCTGCTCTTATAAAGTAATGATGCATAAGTATCAACAAATGCATACTGGGAATCTTTTTCAATTACATTTTTCATCCACTCAGCTGCCTGTGATATAATTTTCGGATCATTGCATTTTTCATAAATTCCCCAGCAGTAAGAGTTTATAGTACCAACATCTTTGTAACCGTTCTTTTCAATATATACTTTAAATTCCTGGGCAAAGCTCTTCCAGTCATTAACACCCGAATAATATGAGAGCTTAAATGTCTGCAAGGTTTCTTCCTTGTTGACAGAAATATATTTACTGACATCATTCAGACAAGCAATAAACTTGTTTTCGTCTTTATTTTTAATTGCATCATTAAGCTTCTGGTACAGTATAGCATTTACTTTTTCATCAACCTCCGATCCATAGAGCTTACTGTACTCATCAATATTATTTAACAGATATTGTGTGTATTTTTCACCACCGCTTAATACAGCTATCACACTCCAGCTGACTTCATTAAGAAGATCTTTTTGCTGATCTAGAAAATCCGTAACAGTCTTCTTCTCAGGCCATTTACGTTTACCGCTGCCGGCATAAACATCCCTGTAGAACTGCGGAAAATCAAGGTCAACTTTATCGGTTATTCCTTTACAGCTCGACTGTGTGGCAGGATCGAGGGCTTTATTTATTAATTCAAGATATTGCACCGGATCTGCATAGCCCATTATCCTGTATACTAACTGCCCCTCAGGATTAAAGACAAGTGCAGTAGGAAAACCATTTACCCTGTACTTCATGCAAAGATTGATCCCGTAACCATTCTCCATATCGATTTTTACAGATACAAAATTCTTATTCATGATCTCAGCAACTTTAGCATTGCTGAAAGTATTTTTATCCAGCATCTTGCAATAGCCGCACCACTCTGTATAGCAGTCAACAAATAAGTATTTATTTTCAGCTTTTGCTCTTGCTTTAACATCTTCCCATTTACCGTAAATGAAGTTCACCGATTGCGCATTAAGGCATCCAGCTGAAAGCAGAACGATGATAAATGAAATAATTCCCTTTTTCATTTCAATTAGTTTAAAGTTATTGTGCCTTATTTGTTTTCCCGTCTTTCTAAATCAAAGTTATATCATGTTTGGCAGAAATCAATTTTTTCTGATATTAAAACAGATAATTACTTAAAAAGTTCTCTGTACCTCTCTCCATCTTCTTTTTTCAGGCTTCCTTTTGGACCATTTGGCCGGTTTTTTCCCGGGATATTCACTCCGTCCAGATCTATCGGTCTTTTCCTGGGCAATCTCAACTGCAACTCTTCTGTTCAAAAACTTTGCATTATTCAGTGCTCCGATAAGGTCATCAGCATGACCGGCTTCAACTTCAAAAAAGGAGAAAGTCTTTAAAAGATCGATCTTTCCGATCGGGATTTTTCTTCCTTTTGTATTTACATTTACAAGTTCAATGAGTTGTTCCGGGTAAAAACCATCAGACTTACCCAGATTTATGAAAAGTCTTTTATAATTACCCGTGTATTGTTCACGGGTTCCTTTTCTGCCTGATTTCCTAAAGCTGTGATCTTTTTCAGGAACAGGATCAATAAGGTCTTCGCCATGGCGGTAATCATCGAGAAACCTGTCAAATTCGAGTGAAACAACACGTTTAAGAAGTTCTTCACGGTCCAGACCTGACAATTTTGATTTTATTTCAGGTAAAAATTTTTCTATCTCAGGGTGATCAGTTGCAACAGTTTCAAGCTTATTGACCCAGTTGAAAAGCTGTTTTCCGCAGATTTCACTTCCTGTGGGAATGGGTATTGCTTTAAAAGGTTTTTTTACCAGTCTCTCTATCTTCTGAAGATTTTGCTTCTCCCTCAGGTGAACAAGCGAAATAGATATTCCTGTTTTCCCGGCTCTTCCTGTACGTCCGCATCTATGTGTATAGATCTCTGTATCGTCAGGAAGGCTGAAATTAATGACATGAGTAAGGTCATCAACATCCAGTCCGCGTGCGGCAACATCAGTTGCTACAAGCAGCTGCAGGTTCCTTAATCTGAATTTCTGCATTACTGCATCGCGCTGTGCCTGTGACAGATCGCCATGAAGTGCATCGGCATTATAACCATCATTTATCAGCTTTGATGCTACCTCCTGTGTTTCTTTACGGGTGCGGCAGAAAACTATCGCATAAATATCAGGTTCAAAATCAGCTATTCGTTTAAGCACCTTATATTTATCTTTTGCATGGACAAGATAGTATATATGGCTGACGTTCTCGGCCGATGAGTTTTTTGTACCAATCGTTATTTCAGCCGGATTGTTCATATATTTCCTTGCAATTGATGCAATTTCCGATGACATAGTCGCTGAAAAAAGAAGTGTCCGTCTGCCTTCAGGAATCTCCTCAAGAATCTCATTTATACTGTCAAGAAATCCCATGTTAAGCATTTCGTCCGCCTCATCGAGAATTACAGTGCTGACATCAGAGAGCTTTGCTGCTCTACGATCTATCAGGTCGATCAGTCTCCCTGGTGTGGCAACAATAATATGTGCACCTTTTTTCAATCCTCTTATCTGATTATCAATACTTGCTCCTCCATATATTGCAAGTATTCTTAACTTACCTGTATATCTTGCGTAATCGGTAAGGTCCCCGGTGATCTGAATGCATAGTTCACGGGTGGGGCAGAGCACAAGTGCCTGAGTGTTGTTTATTTCTGTATCTGTTGCCTGAACTAAAGGCAGGCCGAATGCTGCTGTCTTTCCTGTTCCTGTTTGCGCAAGGGCGATAATATCACTCTCATTCCCAAGCATTAACGGGATCACCTTTTTCTGTACCGGCATGGGATGTTCAAATCCAAGCTCCTGAATTGCCTTCAGAATACGGGGAGTGAATCCCATCTCTTCAAAATTTATCATTAAATAGTTTTATGATGTGCTTCCGGGAGCGATGGATTTGTTATCCCGGCTGAAATGAACTCAAATACAGACTGGGCAAAATGCCTGATAACGCTTTGTGGAAATCACTTTGTTAATACGGGCGCAAAGATAATCAAATTATCATGATGGGAAAGTGATCTGAAAACAACGGGGATCCCGCTTTGACATATTATATTGGCTGGTATGATGAAAATATATATAAAATAAAATTTAATTTATTGAAAATTAATGTATTATTCAGATAATAAAGCGTACCTTGCGCCAAATTTAATAAAATCAAATTATGAGTAAAGGAACAGTAAAATTCTATAATGAATTCAGAGGATTCGGATTCATTAAAGAAGATGATTCACCAAAAGAGTATTTTGTACATTCATCAGGATTAAAGGAAAAAATCAAAGAGAATGATGTAGTTACCTTTGATGTAGAACAGGGGAAAAAAGGATTAAATGCAGTAAATGTTAAACTTGCTTAATTTATCTGTTATAATCATTTAAAATTTTTGGTCCCGCCAAAAGCGGGACTTTTTATTAAAATTCAAAATATCATGTACGAAAAAAATCAAATAATTTTCACTCACCCGATTTGTCGAAGTTGAAGGAAGTAATAATTGACCACAAAACAAAGATATATATCGCTCTCGGTGCGGATATTGAGGAGGCAAAAAACCGTTACTTATTGAGGAACAGTACCAGGAGAATAAGATAACAGATTCTTCCTGTTGCCAGGTTATTCCTTAAACAATTTGACCTTCATGGCAGCAGGTCCTTTGGGACCTCTGCCGATTTCAAAATTGACAAGATTATTTTCTTTTACAGGTTCAAGCAAATTATTTGCGTGAACGAAAATACTCTGACCTGATTCCAGGTCGCGGATAAAACCATAACCTTTCGATTCATTAAAAAAACTGACAACTCCCTTTCGCAGGATATCAGGATGAGTTTCAGGATTGTTTTTAGTTATCTTTAGTTCAATGCTTTCAGCATCAACAACTGTTTTCTTATCCGGGTCGGGAGGAGTTGAGGTAATCCTTCCAAATTCATCGACATAGGCGATCATATCGTCGAAGTTGCTCTTTTTCCCTTCACTTTTTTTCTTAGCACGCTTTTGCTCTTTTTCCTTTCTCTTTTTTTCGTTCTTGCTTCTTACTTCTTTTTTACTGAATGTTTCCTGCGATCGGCTCATATACTTATAATCTGGTTATTGATTAAATCTGTGATCAGCTGCAAAACGTAATAATGTACAGTGATTGGCTAACCGGATGTATGATTAGCAGATTAATGCGCAGAATCGCGAAGCTGAATCTTCTGACAAATGTACAATAAAATCTGTGAATGACACTCTCGTCTGTTTTATTGTTCCGGAATTGCCCTTCGCCTCATCTGCCTTAATTGGTGTCTGCTAATCTTTTTTGATTATGAACTCTGGGAAAAATTAAGTCAATTTAACTTCAAAATCCTTCAGATCATTGATACGGCAGCATGAAACTCTTTCTGATAACCGACCATATGCCAATGGGTGGTGCTGTGGCGACACTTGCTGCAGCTTTTGGATTTAACTATTAATAACT
>JAPLEC010000144.1 GCA_026391515.1 Bacteroidia bacterium
ACATCATCAATGCCTGCTTCCTGTGCTCTGTCAAGAGCTGTAATTCTCCAATCATAATCCTTTTTCTTCCCACCGAGATGATAGACTTTATAAGCCTCAGGATGATATGTCTCCTGGAAAATCTGGTATGTTCCGATACCTGCCTCGCCGACAATCCTGAATCCTTCAATATCGAGAGGTGCAGCATTTATGTTTACTCTCCTAATTTCTCCATGCCCCTTTTTTATTCCATAAACCAGTCTGACTGTATGTGCAATATATTCAGGAGAATAATCCGGATGTTCACCGTAAACAAGAATCAGCCGTTTCTGACCGTTCTCCTCAAGAGCTTCAACTTCTTTGATAATCTCTTCATCGCTGAGTGTTTTTCTGATGGCATCTTTGTTCGAAACCCTGAATCCGCAGTACTGGCAATTATTTGTACACCTGTTTCCTACATAAAGCGGGGCAAAAAGGACTATCCTGTTTCCATAAACTTTTTCTTTGAGCTCTTTTGCACCCTGTTTTATTTCATCTGCAAGTTCTGTTCCTATGGAATTAACCAGGACTGCAGTCTCCTCCATTGTAAGACGATGTTTTTCGAGCGATTTGGCAATGACATCTCTCACCCTCTGCTTATCAGGTTTGGTTTTGTTAATGAAATCCCATATCTCTTCCGGATCAATGAATGGCTTCATTCGCTGATCAGGGATCTTCAGTTTTTCAGGTGAGAACCTCATCAAAAATCAGTTTAAAAATCGTTTGTAAAGATAGCCATAAAAAAACTCTAAGGCCTTTTTTTCTTCTTTATAGATTCGATTACTTCTTTAAAAAGAAATGGCTGAATATCAGGATATGTAAGCTCGGGCGGAAGTTCATCCATCATTGCCACTTCCGCAATTTCGGAAATATCAGGCACATTTTCCATGCTGTGAACATCTGCAAAAAAGAGCCGGCCAAAACCAATGCTCCCCTCCTTCTCTACGGAATATGTCGCAAAACAATTAAGGTGGAAATCTATCGCTCCGGTCTCTTCTGTCAGCTCTCTTGAAGCTGCATCGAAAGGCGATTCATTTTCTTCAATATGTCCACCTGCAATTTCCCATGTGGTACGATCCTTATGACGTACAAACAGCCATTTGTCTTTAAACCTGGCAGCTATTACCGAGTAAGTGAGCTTACAATCAGGCACATACGTGGGATTATAAAATTTAACTATAGTCATTCAGACAAATGCTACCTGATGCGAATGTAACAATAATCACTTTAAGTTTAATTGAGTATTTTTGAGAACAATCTTATCAAGATGGTAGTTCTGATTATTCTATTGACTATCGAAATTCTGACGTTCCTCGTCATAAAGGAGCATTTCTTTAATATCTCAAGACTGAAGTTTTTTGTTGCACTGTCGATAAATACCCTTCTCAGTTTATGGTTGTGGTATCTGCTGATAAAGATCTTTTTTTATAAAGGTTTTTATGACAACCCGGAAAATGTCTGGAACCATCTTTGCCTGACCGGGATGATCTGTGCTGTAGTCTTACCAAGATTTTTATTAAGCCTGTTTCATTATACAGGAAAGTTAATCAGGATCCGGAAAACCGGTCCTACAAAATGGCTGACAAGGACAGGCATGGTGATTTCTTTTGTAATTTTTTCAGTGGTTACTCTCGGGACCCTGTTTGGCAAGTTTAATTTTAAGACCGAGAATATAAGTATCAGGATAAATGGTTTAGATCCCAGGCTCAATGGATTAAAAATTGTTCAGCTATCCGACATGCACCTGAGCGGATTTTATCACCATTCTGAAAAAATGCAAAAAGTTATTGATAAAGTGAATAGCTATCAACCGGACCTGATTTTTAATACGGGCGATTTTATCAGTTATGGATGGAGAGAATTTGACAGTTTTGATACCATACTGGTTAAAGCCCGAAGCAAATTTGGCAATTATGCAATAACCGGCAATCACGATTTAGGAACTTATATGCCAAATTCAAATTTATCAGAGAAGGAAAGTAATACATTGATTATAAATGAATTAATTACAAAGTCAGGGTATCGCCCGCTGAATGATGACCATATAGTCACAGATATCAATGGAGTAAAGGTTGAGCTCATCGGTGTAACAACCGGAGGCAGGTATCCTCGTATAATCCATAGTGATCTTAAAAAGGCAATGGCGGGGATTGACACTGCAGGTTTTAAAATTTTATTATGCCATGATCCGAATCAGTGGGAAGAAGATGTACGAAATAAAACTGATATTAATCTCACCCTTGCAGGTCATACACATGGGATGCAGATTGGTATTCTAACCAAGAAATTCAGATGGAGTCCGATAAAACACATTTATCCTCACTGGAATGGTCTTTTTTCTGACGGAAGTCAGTATCTCTATGTAAACCGTGGATTGGGAGTGCTGGCAGTTCCCTTCAGAATATGGATGCCGCCGGAGATAACTGTGCTGACACTTGTTTCAGAATAAAAAGGGAACGGGCGGCTACAGACTGCCACCCGTTTTATCACCCACATGATCTGGAAACTAACCTAAATAACCTAACTAACCTAAGCAAAGAATGTCTGTAATATTTTTATTTGAATCGATATGGGCAAATTTAATATGTTATACAGTTAAATCATTCTTTACACTACAGACAATAAAAGTATTTTGTTTATTCCCGAAAAAAAAGTTTAAGACACATTTTATATAATATTTAACAGTTTTTAAGAGAAAATTAAGAAAAGGCTCATAGGCGCTGAGGTTCAACGGAACAAAGGCAGATGAAGGAGTTCCCCCCTTGAGGGGGGTAAGGGGGATGTAAAATTTGAGAAAGACATCCCCCTGACCCTCCCGCTCCGCTAAAGCTACGCGGGACAGGCTCTTCAAAGGGGGAATCAGAACTATTAAAAGACTCTGAGGCAACATTATGGCAGATGAAATAAAATACCAGATAGTTTTTTCGAGGAGGCGAACTATAAGCCTGATTGTCAGTCCTGAAAAAGGAGTGACAGTCAGAGCTCCTTACAGGACTTCATTTAGAACAATTGAAAAGTTTGTAAATGAGAAATCGGGATGGATAAGGAAGAATCTGGAGAAACATTCTGAACTGATAAGGATAAATCATGGTAAGCTTTATGTTGATGGAGAGACCCATTTATTCATGGGAGAAGAATATTTTCTCAGAATAAAAGAATCAGTGAAATCATTTGTAAACCAATATGATAACTATATTGAAATCGGGGTTGACAAAATAAATGACTGTGCAAAGATTAAAATGCTGTTAGAGAGATGGTACCGGCAGAATGCACGGGAACATTTTGTTAAAAAGCTTAATGAAATTTTATTCAGGTACAAGGATTTTAATTTTTCCGCATCAAAGCTGGCCGTTAAATCTCTTAAGAGCAGATGGGGAAGTTGTTCTTCAAAAGGAAGAATTACAATCAGCTCTGAGCTTATTAAGCTCGATGAGAGATTTACTGAATATGTGATTATTCATGAATTGTGCCATCTGAAATACCACAATCATGGAAAAGATTATTATAAATTGCTTGAAGATTTAGTGCCTGATTATAAGGCAATAAGGAAAGAATTGAGAATGTATATTACTAAATAGCTCATTATTATTACCACGGAGTTGCACGATCCCTAATTCTTAATTTCTAATTCGTAATTCGTAAATCGTAAATTTTAAAGTATCTGGTACTCCTGCCCTTTTGCGGGAATCTCAATATTTTTATAACCTTCTTTCTCGAGTTCAGCGACGTATTTTTTCTGGGTTTCATATTCCCCATGAACAATAAAAGTTTTTTCAATCGCGCTCTTTTCCTGGCATGAAAGGAATCCTATCATCTCCCTGTAATCTGCATGACCCGAAAAAGATTCGATTTTTCTTATGTCGGCATTTATCTGATACACAGTACCGAATATTGAAACTTCTCTGGCACCGCCGAGGATTCGGGCACCCAGGGTTGTTGGCGAACAATAGCCGACAAACAGAACGCTGTTCCTGGGATTTGAAATATTATTTGCAAGGTGATGTTTTACTCTTCCTGCTTCAGCCATGCCTGATGCTGATATTATGACACAGGGTTCTTTATGATCGTTCAGCTTTTTAGAATCTTCCTGCTTTGTTATATAAAACAGGTTTTTAAAACCGAATGGATCTATATCATTTTGCAGCAAATGCTGGAATTCATCATTAAAACATTCAGTATGCATACGAAAAACCGTTGTTGCATTGACAGCTAACGGACTATCAACATATATATCGACTCTCGGAAGCTTCCCTGCATTAAAAAAGTTATCAAGTGAATATACAATTTCCTGAGTCCTGCCAACACTAAAGGCAGGAATAATAAGCTTACCTCTTTTTTCAACACAAGTTTCTACGAGGACATTCAGGAGCTCCTCTTCGGCAGCTTCATTATCACTGTGAAGCCTGTCGCCGTAGGTCGATTCCGTAATAAGAATATCTGTTTGTGGAAAAGGCTTTGGTGGTATAAGAATCCTGTTGACAGGTCTTCCAATATCACCGGTAAATGCTATTCTTTTAATTTGTCCGTTTTCAATGATTTGCAGGTTGGCAACTGCGCTGCCAAGCATGTGGCCGGTGGTTGTAAACCTCACCTTGATATTTTCGTCTATTCTGAAATTCATGTCATTTGGCACTCCAATGAAAAGGCTCATGCAGGCGACAGCATCCTGCTGGGTATATATCGGAGTAACAAGCGGAAGACCTTTTTTTGCTCTTCGCTTATTAAATGTGTATGTATCATGCTCCTGAATAAAACCTGAATCGGCCAGCATTATGGCGCACAAATCGCGGGTTGCATTGGTACAAACAACCGAGCCTCTGAATCCACGCTTATAAATATAAGGTATCAATCCGGCATGATCAATATGTGCATGTGTCAAAATAAGATGGTCGATCATTTCTGGTTCAAAACCAAGCTCTCTGTTCATGCTGTCAGTTTCAAGGCCTTTCCCCTGAAACATACCGCAATCAAGAAGCAGCCTTTTGCCTGAGTCGGTGGTAATCAGATACTTGCTACCGGTCACTTCGCGGGCAGCACCGAGGAACTTTATCTTCATTTCGAAATAGTTTTGCTTTTAAAGATAGCGATTTTCTAACAAGAAAACAGATCTGCATACTTGCAAGACCTGCAAGACCTGCAAGACTTGCATGACTCTTATATCCTTACTCCTATTATAGTAATATCATCGACCTGAGGCTCAGAACCTCTCCATCCGGCAAATTCATTTTCGAGGATATTGCGTTGCTCAACCATTGGTCTGTAATAGATCTCCTGCAGAAGCTTCTTGAGATTTGATGTCTTGAATTTACTTTCCTTCGGGCCGCCAAACTGAGAAGTGAAACCATCAGAGAAAATGTACAGAGTGTCTCCCCTGCTCACAGAAATCACGAAGTTTGTAAATGACTTCTCTTCGCCATAATGAATACCAATAGGCATTCTGTCGGCCTTATATTCTTTTAGCTCACCATCCTGAACAATTAACAGAGGATTAAATGCTCCTGAAAACTGAAGTATTTTCCTGTTTTTATTTAAAACACAGAATGCTACATCCATGCCATCAGCTGCTTCTCCCTCTTTCCCTGTCTGGTGTAATGCCATCTTTGTTTTTTCCCTTAACAGATTCAAAACGATATTTGCCTGAAGATCACGCTTGTTTGCAATTATCTCATTCAGAGTGGCTATACCCATAGTGCTCATAAAGGCTCCCGGAACTCCATGTCCGGTACAATCGACGACAGTTAAAAAAATAGATTTATCATCTTCACCTATCCAGTAAAAATCACCGCTTACAATATCTCTTGGTTTGAACAGGATAAAATAATCAGAGAAAGATTCTTTAAAATGATCTTCCATCGGCAACATAGCCATTTGTATCCGGCTGGCATATTCGATGCTGGAGGTTATCTCTTCTTTCTGGGCTGCAATTTCAGCTGTTCTTTCTTTAACTTTTTCTTCAAGCAGCTTGTTTTTATTCTGAAGCTGTCTTTCCCTGAAACGAACTATAAGAATAATGAGGAATAATGTTGAAAATCCCGTAAGCAGATAAAAAAGTAAAGTTTTTGTAAAAGGTGCTTTAATTGTAAATGTTATCGATCTTGTCTCTCCAATATTTCCCCAAAGATCTTTAGCCCGTACTTTAAGAATGTAATCTCCGGGTCGAGTAATAGTTTTATCATATGATGTTTTCGTATCCCAGGGTGACCAGTCAGGCATTATCTTGTTTATAAAATACTGGTACTGAATAGTGTTTTGTTTTAGGTAATCAGGGGCAATTATATTAAAATGTATCACATTATCTCCGCGTTCAAACTTGACATCCCTGAGGTCAAAACTTATTCCTCTGTCATTAGTTATGCTTTTAATAAAGACATTGATCACCGGATTGGTCTTTGAATATCTTAAACGATCGATACCATACAGCCTGTTATTGCCATCGATAATCCACAAATTTTTGTCTTCAACCGTGACAGAAACCACATCATCAAACACTTTAAGCAGAGACAATTCTTTTTCTTCAACCCTTTTTGCCGACTCAGGTGAAATCCATTTATCATTTTGTCTTATCAGCCTGTAATTTGATAATGGGAAGAATAGGTTTTCATTTGCTCCTGCGGAAGTTTTAGCCGGAGCATATTGGTCAAATCTATCTTCCATCCTGTTATAAAAATCGATCTCTGATTCAGTGAAAAGAAAAACCGTGTCGTTGATCAGATCCAGTATATACCGTTCCGGGAAATCTTTATTTACATTATATCTGGAATATTTTGTTCCTTCAGAATTATCACTGATCTGCTTTTTATAAGCACAATTGTCGCTTCCGAGCCAAATAGTTTTATTGTTTTCCCTGAAAATGGAATAAACCGGTTTCAAAAATTCAGGGTCAAGCTCTTCAGTGTGCCATTTCCCGTCCATGAATTTTACTGAGAAGTATCCATCATCAGCGGCTATGAAATAATTACTATCCGCCGGCTGCCAGCTTATATAATTAATGTAACGATCAGTAGTTATCAGTTTTGCTTTATGATTGTCAACAACAAATAATCCCTTGTTTGTAGCCGCCAGAATTCCATAAGGAGTGGAAACAAGCTGACGACATTTTTCGTTTAGTCCATCAACTCTTTTGTAAATGAAATTTATTGACTTCAGTTTGCTTACTGTTTTCCTGGTGAATTGCGCGGCTGGTTTGACTGGAGCGGGTTCCTTAGTTTTGGGAGCCTTTTGCTGAACCGTTTTCTTTCCGAAAATCCTTGCAAAAATATTCTTCCGGCTGCTTTGCTGATACTGATCTTTACCAGCTGAAACTTTTTCTGCCTCAGCAGCAGAAGCAGGTTCATTTTTTATCAACACTTCAACTTCGGAATAATTTTTGACCTGAGCCAGGTAAAAAACTCCTTCGCTTGTTGCAACATAAAACTCATTATCTGACATTAACGCATACGACAGGTTGCCTTTAAGTCCCGGGAATATGCTGTAGTTTCTGACTGGGAGGTTAAGATCTGCCCTTGTCAGCCCATACTGGTGGGAAAGCCACAAACCACCGCTATTATCAGACCCTATTGCAAAGACCTCATCATCAGGTAGTTCATTTTGATTATTTATTGTATAAAGGAGCTTTCCGCTTAGCTTTTCAACAACAATTGCACCACCATCAAGAGTTGAAAAAGCATAAGTCGTATCGCTTAACATAATGCCCTCCGCCAAAATATTCTCTCTCAGATATCCATTGTCTTTTATCGGATAGTCATAATATTTTATTCCATCAAAAAAGGAAAGAGTGCCGTTGCTGAGACCGACCAGTACCAGATTTTTATTATAGGGAAGAGAAAAAAGGATATCAACTTTTTCAGTAAGGTAGCCTGTTACGATGGGGAACAGAGTATCGCTTTCGACTCTGTAAAGCCCTTTATCCATTACATTTATAAAGGTATTCTTAGGTGTAATCAACATCCCTGTAAAAGGATAGCCTGATTCTGAATCAAGTCGAAGTTTATGTTTATGCGTTTTAAGATTATACCGGCTGATTGATTGTTCGCCATAAAACCATGCCAGGGAATCATTGAAGATGATCTTTGTAATTATTCCTGTCCCGGAGGAATCACCTGACAGTGATAAATATTTATAGGATCCGGTTTCGTCCTTTTCAAGATATCCGTAATTATCATCTCCGCCAATATAGATTCTGCCATCGGCCGGATTTTTCTGCATAGTATAAGGAATTGTAGGGATCCTGATAGTCAGCCAGTCCTTGCCATCAAAAGTTAAAATTCCCTTACGGTTTGCAAAAAGCATCACCTGGTCATCATCCTGGCAGATTGCCCAATTCTGATTTTCCACGTCCTTGCTTTGAATAAAATTTGTCAGCAAAGGAGCTCCATTCTGTGCAGCTACGACTGTCAGAACAAACAACATAGATACCAGTGCGATAATTCTTTTCATTACAAAATATACCTTCCTGACATAGCTTATTTACAGGACTTTAAAATTACAAGAAAATTTTATATCAATATTTAAAATTAATTTACGGATAAATTTCAGGGAATCATGCTAAGATAAAAAGAATCCGGGTGTAAACTGCTTCTCGAAATTAATTAATAAATATTTGTTTATCAGACAAATATACTCAGAATCATAACTCCGATCAAACCTGATACACCTATCGATGTCTCCATTACTGTCCATGATTTTAGTGTGTCCTTTATGCTCAGGTTGAAGTATTCCTTGAAAAGCCAGAATCCTCCATCGTTGACATGTCCCAGCATAAGGCTGCCGGAGCCTATGGCAAGCACCATCAGTTCAGGTCTTACACCTGGCAGGGAAACTAATGGCAATACTATGCCGGCTGTAGTTAATCCGGCAACTGTAGCAGATCCGACACAAAAACGCATTATAGTTGCGATAAGCCAGGCCAGAAATAATGGAGAAAGTGATGAATGACTCAGCAATTCACCTATATATTTACTCACTCCGCTATCGACCAGGACCTGCTTCAGTGCACCGGCACCTGCAATGAGGAGCATAATTACTGTAAGACTTACAACAGAATGTGTCAGTGAACTCATTATTTCACGTAATTTTCTTCCCCGTGCCAAACCAAGTGTATAAACTGCGACAAGAACTGAAATCAGCATTGCAATAACCGGATTGCCAACATAATCAAGCATCTTTCTGACGATATTCCCTTCTTTCAGTATAAATCCTGCAATTGTTGAAAAGCCTATCAGTATTACAGGTAATAAAGCGGTAAAAAAACTTACCCAAAAACCAGGAAGGTCTTTATCTTCCAGAGGTTTGCTACTTATGAATTCCTGCATGGGTCTTGCTTCAATTTTACTCAGTGCTTTTGATAAGACAGGACCTGAAATTATTATTGCAGGTATTGCTACTATTATTCCATAAATCATTGTCTTTCCGAAATCAGCGTTGAACATTGCGATGATTGCCGTGGGAGCAGGATGAGGAGGCAGATAACCATGGGTGACCGACAGTGATGCAAGCATTGGAAGACCAACATAAAGCAGAGGAAGACGCGTGGTTGCAGCAACTGTAAAGATAAGCGGTATCATCACAAAAAAAGCAACATCATAAAACAGGGAGATGCCTACAATAAATCCTGTCAGCATCAGAGCCCACTGTATATATTCTATACCAAATGTATTAACCAGCCCTATTGTAATCCTCTGAGCCGCCCCGCTTTCAGAAACCATTTTCCCAAGCATTGCACCAAAACTAAGTATCATTATAATAAAGCCCATCGTGTTGCCTATTCCTTTCTCAATCGAGACCACTGCATCTCCGACAGACATTCCTTCGGCTAGTGCAACCAGCAGCGAGACAATAACAAAAGATATGAATGAATCAAACTTAAAAACGAGGATTAATATTAGCAGTAAGCAGATTCCTGAAACAACGATAATCAGAGGCATAGTTTAAAAAATGAGTTTAAGTATATAATAATATGTTGCTGGTTACTTTGATCTTTCTTCTTTTGTCTTTTAACATCCCCCTGACCCTCCCGCTCCGCTAAAGCTACGCGGGACAGGCTCTTCAAAGGGGGAATTGGTTCTTCTTTGATCTTTGGTCTTTATTCGTCCTCCGTAGCTATAGCGAAGGAGGATTATCTTTTATCTTCAAACAGCTTTTGTCTTCTATCCAGCCCGGGTTCAAGTTTAAGAGGGAATTTAACTGGCTGATTATCACGTGTTGAACGGTAAATTGCCGTAAACAGTTCAACGGTCTTACGACCGGCTTCTCCTGAAACAGCAGGTTCTCTGTCGTCTCTTATTGCATTAATAAAATCTTCAATCTGGCATTTCATGAAATAAACTGTAGGATCGCAACTATTGAAAAATTCAGTATCCTGTTTAACCCATTTTTTCAGCATATTTTCCTCACCTGGAACTGTCCACAAATCATTTACAGGAGGCTCTGCAATACCAGTCATTCCGGCAATGAACATAGCCCCTCCGTCAGTCTGCACTCCGACTGAAGCTCCGTTTTCACCATGAACATGGATCTTGCCGTATATTCCTGGCTTCTGGGAATTGCTGACAAGAATATTTCCGATAGCACCGCTCTTAAACTTCACGATTGCTAAAGCTGTGTCTTCAACCTCGATATATGGATGATTAAGATTTCTCCAGATACCATAAACCTCATCAATATCGCCCATGTACCACAAGAGAATATCAAGCTGATGAGGCGACTGATTAACGAGAACTCCTCCTCCTTCAGTCTGCCATTTGCCTCTCCATGCATCGGCATCATAGTAAGCTCTATCGCGCCATCCTAACAATGTCACAGATGAGAGAGCAGCCTTACCTATCTTTCCTGCCTCAATTGCCT
>JAPLEC010000418.1 GCA_026391515.1 Bacteroidia bacterium
GGGGATTGTGGAATGACACGTATTATTTATATCATAAGTCCCATTCAGGGAGCAGCACAATAGGATTATCAGTCGTTGGTAAAATTGATTTTTTATTTAGGCGTCACAATGGATTGGAAATAGTAATATTCACTAATATCAATAGCCTTAAGCCTGTAACAGGATTAGGATTGTATTTTATTTTTGGTAAATGGAAAGATTAGCCAAAATATTTCTAAAGAGTCTCTCTGTTCTCATATATTTTAGTGATGGCTCTTACGATATCTTCCATATCACTTGCACTTCCAAGTAAAATATTCTGGGAAAAGATCACAGCTTCCCTGCATAGTTTATCATTCCCCGGAAGTATATTTTCATCGCGCCATTTTTTCAGGCGGGCTTCTGAAAATAGTCTTTTATAGCCTCTCGAATTCAGAGTATCTTCAATCAGTCCATCCTTGTTCTGTGGTCCATAGCCACTTCCGCAGGGGATACCTTCGGCATTTAATGCACGGACAAACTTATCCCTGGGGACATTATTAAATTTCTCGCTCAGGTATCTGAACGGATACAGATGATAGGCCGATCTGGTAGCACCATTGGCAAGTTTATAAGGGACAATTCCAGGTATTTCCTTAAGTTTTGCATCGAGATACAAGGCATTTGTCAGTCTTATATCAGCATCTTTTATTATCCGGTTCATTTGAGACATCAGGATAAGACCCTGGATTTGCTGCATTCTGAAATTGCTGCCAGATATCGGATATCCTGAGGTTCTTTTTATGCTGCCATAAGGTCTTCCGCAGTTATGAAGAGAATGGCACTTGTCCATAAGTTCCTCATTATTACTTATAATAGCACCTCCTTCTCCTGCAGGGAGGTTTTTGGAATTCTGGAAACTAAAGCATCCTGCATCTCCAAGAGTACCTGCTTTTTTGCCTTTGTACTCAGCCAGCCATGCCTGGCAGGCATCCTCAACAACTTTCAGCTGGTGTTTCTGTGCGATTGCATTTATACTGTCCATATCTGCAGGCAGACCATAAATGTGAACCGGTAATATTGCTGCAGTGCGTTCAGTTATGCGTGATTCAATTGTTGAAGGATCTATAAGAAAAGTTTCCGGATCGGTGTCAGCAAATACCGGTAGAGCTTTATTCATAAAAATCACATTGTATGATGCGATGAAAGTAAATGGTGAAACAATCACCTCATCACCCGCATCAACTCCAAGGGCTTTTAATGATGTAATAAGTGCTGTAGTGCCGCTGGCAGTTGCCAGACATCGTTTTACACCCATTAGTTCAGCATATTTGTTTTCAAAATCCACGACATGCTCTCCATTGCCTCTCCACCATCTTCCCGAACGAAGCATGTCGACAATGTCCTTTTCAGCGGACTGATCCCACACAGGCCATTCCGGCCATGTTCCGTTATGAACTTTATTGCCTCCATTAATTGCAAGCTTTTCCTGCATCTTACTGCCAAATGTTAAAGAAGGGAAAGACCAGTTAACGAATGTTCCAATTGTTCCTGCTGAAGCAGCAGTAATTGCCTGACGACGGGTAATCTTTTTTGTTCCCATACCGATCTGTTTTTAATGGTTTTCTTTAAAAATTTATTACATAAAAGTTAATCAGAAGCCAGAGATTTTCATCCACTTCAGACATAGATCCGGCCAGGCTGATTGTGTATCCCTGTTGCTTGCAAGACCATATCCATGACCTCCTTTCTGAAATATATGAAGCTCCGAAGGGATCCTGTATTTTACCAGTCCTTCGTAATAAACTATACTGTTTTTTACAGGAACAGTATTATCATCAGCGGAATGAACCATAAATGCAGGCGGAGTATTTTCAGTTATCTGAAGTTCATTTGAAAAGCGTTTAACTGCATCTTCTGAAGGATTCTCCCCGATAAGATTCTTCCTTGATCCTGCATGAGTGAATGATGCATCCATTGTAATGACGGGATAGATAAGTATTGAAAAATCAGGACGGGCGCTCACTGTATCTTTTACTACATAAACATTATCAGCATAATGAGTCGAAAGTGTCGATGCAAGATGTCCTCCTGCCGAAAAGCCTATGACACCTATTTTGTGAGGATCAATATTCCATTTTGAAGCATTACGCCGGATCATGCGCATAGCTTCCTGTGCATCCTGAAGAGGGCCAATTGACTTATCATTCATGATGGCATCGGAAGGTAATCTGTATTTCAGGATAATACCGGCTATTCCATTATCATTCAGCCATTTGGCTATTGCATAGCCTTCATGGTTGAATGCAAGATTTGCATATCCTCCACCCGGACAAATCAAAACTGCTGTCCCTGTGGCATTTTCTTTTGGTGGCAAATAAATATAAAGCGCCGGGTCAGTAATTTTTTCAAACCGAGTAGTAATCCCTTCGTTTACCGTCGCTTTTTCAACATAACTATCATTAAGAATTAAGCCGGGAATTCCATCCGTCCAAAGATGTAATATAGTAACCTGGGCATTTGAATTTACTAAAAAAATGGTACTAAACAGGAATGAGATAATTAAGACTCGCAGTTTCATAAATAAGTATTTAAAATCAAAATTAATTCAATATTTAAGGATTTGTCCGTCAGTAACAAGCTTTTTACTTATTTCTTCATATTTCAAATCGTGAATATCTTTTTTCCTTTCAACTGCCATTGCAGCAATAGTTCCTGCACTCTGACCAAGGATCATGAATACCGGTTCCATCCTTATCGAACCAAAGGCAATGTGTGAACAGGAAACGCAGACCGGAACCAGGAGGTTTGTACATTCTTCCTTTTTTGGCAGTATTGAACCCAGGTCGATCATATATGGTTTTGGGGTGGGATGTTCAATATCGCCTTCATTTTCGACGAATCCGTCAGGAGTGACATAACGCTGAGTGTTGTGGGAATCAAGATTATAGGAACCCATCCCGATTGAATGAGGAACATCTTTTTTACTCAGAACATCATTTCCAGTCATCACATATTCACCAACCATTCTGCGAGCCTCTCTGACATAAAGATTAAATGGCCAGTATCCATTATCCGTGAATTCATCCTTTGAATAACCCCACTGAGACATTTCATTTCTGACTTCAGCCGGCACCCTCTGATCATTGGCAATGAAATAAAGCAATCCCTTCTGGTACCGCTTATGTTCCTCGATTATCTCTTTCCTTCTCTCGTAAGAGGCTTCAGGATAATCATAGTTCATTCCTATATTGTCAAAACTGAATGGACCATGGTTATTCACATCGGCTTTCTGATCAGGTATGGCATCAAATTTCCGGAATGTTCCCTGCCATCCGGCATCATATATCCTGATAAGAAGCTCATATTGAGTGGAATCATAACCTGCAGGACGGTCAAATGGCACCTTGTTGTCAGGATGGGTAGTGAGACATGTTCTGAAACAATAGGCCTGTATCCTCTTGTCTGCATCTCCTCTTGATCCCGGGTTTTCAGCCGAAATCCTTGGCAGCAGTCCGCTTGAAGGATCATCAGAGATCCAGTAAGGGCTGATCTTAAGATTGCCAAAATTGTGTTTTTTTATTGGAAAATCTCCAATTTGCACACCGTTCCATTCTTCATTATATTGAGAGCCTGCTTCACGTCCGGTTGAATAGCTTACTCCGGCAGAAGCCATCATATCGCCCTCGTAAGTGGCATCAATGAACCCTTTTCCCCTGAAAACCTTGCCGCTTAATGTCCGGATTGAAATTATCCTGCCATCTTTTTTTACAACACCATTCTCCCTGTCGAGCCATTCGTCCCTGTAAACCTGTATTTCATTGTCAGCGATCATTTTTTCGAAAGCTTCTTCGGCAACATGAGGTTCGAAGATCCACATGGTGCGTCTTTCTCCATCAACTGCAGGACTTCCCTGACCTTTGTTTCCATATTCTGATTGTTTCTGCCATTTCCAAGATTCCGGTTTCTGATAATGCTGATATACAAGCTGATAGAACTCACGTGCCAGACCTCCGATAATCTCTTTATTACCTGTATCTGTGAAACCAAGGCCGGAAGAAGACATACCGCCGAGGTGTTTATCAGGAGAAACAATAATGACCGATTTTCCCATTCTTTTAACCTGAACAGCAGCAGTAACTGCTGATGAGGTTCCTCCATATACAATTACATCGGCTTTGAACACCTCTTTCGAATTATTTTGGGTGTTTCTGCATGAACTGAACAAAATCAGCAGAGAAATAAAGACTAGGTGTCTCATTTTTTGTATTAATAAAACCCCCTTTCTCGTTCCGCCTAAGCGGGAAGCTTTTCCCACTCCTTCCCCCGTGGGGGAAGGTCGGGAAGGGGCTAGAGTTAAAATCTAATTTTATTAAATCCAGGGTCTAGTTTAATAACTTTCTTCCCATCTACTATGAAATCACCTTCCATATTCCCCGGAATAGTAATCAAATATTCCTTTGATTTTCCTATATTTCTGAATTCTGCAAGTATTGTTCCGCGAATTGTTGGTACTTTTATTTTACTATATTTCAGGCTGCTGAGCTGAGGTCTGATTACGGCCTTTGCATATCCGGGTTTGGCCGGAGCAATTCCCCACATATATCCCGGGATTATGTTTGCCGGCGCTGCACCCCAGGCATGGTTCCAGTCGGAGTTGGGCTTATATTTCATATCCCAGGCTTCCATAGTGATTGTTGATCCGCTCCTGATCATGTTCCACCAACCTCTGTCGGTATTTATAGTCAATAGACTATATGCATAGTCATTTTCCCCTGATTTGTATAATCCTTCAAGCAGATATTGCGAACCATAGACACTGCAAGCCATCCCACGCGATTTAATGAAATCAATGACAGAGCTTATATACTCATCCGGAACAATGTCAAATGCCAGAGCCATCATATTGGCATGTAAGGAAGAATGCTCTGAGTTCTCACCATCAATATATACTCCTTTCACCCTGTCAAGAAGCTTTTCATTGAATGAATTCCTGACTTTTTCAGACAGGCTCTGATAAAAGTTTGAATCTTCCGTTTTATCAAGCATCCATGCAATTTTTGCCATCAGAACAAGGTTACGGTAATAAAATGCATTGACAACGGTATTGATTTCCACCATGTCATAACCGTCTCTTTCACCATTAGGGCCGGCCAGCTTCCAGCCGGTATCTTTCTGTGCCGGGGGCCAGTCAACTATATCTCTGATCCTTTCCTTTGGATCTGAAAATCCAAGGTCCCGCATTATCTCTTCATTGACATTTTTAGAACTGATGAGGCCGTCTTCTCTTGAAATAGCAGTTAATGTCTTGAATTTCAATTCATTATAAAATTCATGAGCAGATTCAAGATTCCCGGTGAACATCAGATCATTGTAAAATATCGGAACAGTGTGAAGTATCCACTCTGTCGGCCATGTCGGATGCTTAATGAAATATTCATTTGTCGCTCTCGCCATTGAGTATTCACGATCAGTATAATAATGGCCAAGCTGGTTGATATAAGCATCAGCTTCATATGGTATTCTCTCCCTGTCGCCGTCAATATAAATGCCTGTAAATGATGTTGCCCTGATGCTGTATTTACATATATCCCATATCTGGTTCAGAACAGTATCGGAACTGGTGAAACTGCTTGAACTTTCATCAAAATAGTAAGTGTATATTTTCTGAAATATATTAGCGCGATTAATTTCAAAACTGCAGTTTTCAAGCTCGCAATATCTGAATGGTGTCACAACTCCGAAAGAATCTGGAAGATGAATGGCAGCAGGACCGGTATTTCTTGTATCCGGTGGAAGATCAATTATATATCTGGCTTTTCCTGCAGTGACAGGAAGTTTTACGTACTGGTAACGTATTGAACCGCCTGGATTTCTGTCGATCTGATCTGATCCTGAGGTTTTTTCTCCGAAATGAATTGTAATTGTATCATCTTTAACAGGTATTAGTTCAAGGATCAGTGTCCCGAATGCATCTTTCCCGAAGTCAATAAAATAATGGCTATCGGCAGTTTTTATGATTTTTTGGGGGCTGATCAAGGTTGAAAGAAATCTGTTTTGTGTCGTTGAATAACCTTTTTTCAGACCTGTCTTAAATGACTGGATTTCTGAAAAACTGGTTGGCTTCTCTTTGATGTCCCATATTCTTACTTTCCAGAAATAAGTACTGTTTCCCTTCAGCGTTATTCCTATTTCTACCTCAGAAGAATTGCGGTCAGTCACTTTACCACTATCCCAGATATCGCCAATATTTTTTTTAGCATTATTCCTATTTGATGAAATGATAATCTGATAGGCTGTCTGATATTTTGCTTTCATTGGCACTATCCAGGTAAATTCAGGATTCAGATCAAGGATTTTAATTTCTCCGGGGTTGCGAATAAACTCAACCATCAATCCGGATGGTGCAAATGAAACCGGATCTTTAGCATATGCCAGCAGAAAAAATAAAATTAAAATGATTAAATATTTTTTCACTAAGATGAAATATCATTTAACATTTATTACTCTGAGTATTTTTAATTCATGCGGCTTAAAATTTACAGCTTCATCTTCTGTTCCAACTCTTGCTTCTAAAGAAAACGGATTGATCCACTGCCTTTTGCCTTCAGCTTTCATCCTTATAACAGTCTGTACTTCAGTAGCTTCTTCGTTAAAGAATATATAATAATTCTCATCTTCCTTTATTACATGACGGTACCTGATGTTCTTTGAAGCCGGAGTTAATGAAATGTCAGGAGAAGTCATTTTATTAATTGCATTAATCAGATCGTCAGATGTTTTATAGATCAGTGCACCTTTAAAATAGGCTGCCATTTTTGAATCTGCTTTAATAATAAGATGTTTCCCCCTGGCAAGTTTTTTCAATGCCGGTTTTGCTTTTGGAGGGAGATATGATAAAGTGTCAAGGATTACTGCTTTATAAGTCATACCTGCAATATGAACTCCTTCTTTATTAACTTTTGCTTCTTCCCACAGGTGACGGATTTCGAGATAATTGAAATCGAACTGATTCTGAAAGCAGATTTTTGCTGATTTATCCGGCAGCATTGTTGCTTCACCAATTATTGCAATATCGCATACCTGACGGGAGTCGGTATTTAGCCAGCTTAGCCTCCGGCATTCATCTGCAAATGGTCTGTAATCATCCCACCATGCCGAATTCGGACCAACATCCGGAGGACGTTCATCAAATCTTGGTCCGCGGATCGAGTAAAAAAAGGCGTGCGGAATTAATAAATTTTGTCCGCGTACAAAGCACCAGTCTGCAAGCCAAACCATTTCATCATAAGTAAGGTTATGCCCGTAAGCTCCGTAAAGCTCATTTGAATTTCTGTTGTACTCCAGGTGAAGCATTGCGCTTGAAGCACATTTTGCCATTGTCGAATTTTGCCCTTCAAGAGCTTTTGGTCCAGGCTCAACGTACCTCCATACAAGGTCCTGTCCGGGAATCTGAAAATATCTTTCGGTCCCGATATCCATTGACCCTGCCGGATGACCCATCAGAGAAATATTATGCAAGGAACACCAGTTGCTTAATCTTTTATAGTAGTTCTCTTCGAGGCAGATATTTATTGCACGGTAATAATCGTTCCTGTGTTTATCTGCTCCCGGATTGTCAATAAACCACAAATCTGCGAGAAATGGAGTGAAGTCATATCCGAGAATTTTTTTAATCTGTTGAAGAAGGGATGCGTTACCCGGAACAACACCCCTGGCGCTGCTTCTGCCCATAGGAGAAGGTTCATCCGTGAATATTCCGATAATCGTATTACCGAAATATTTTCCAAATTCTTTTGCATAACGCTCATAAACAAGCTCCATATAGCTGGTTACCGCATCGGGATTAAGTATATCACCGGCAGGAGGTGATTCTTCCCGAAGCCGTGATTCACCCTCATTCAGATAATGAAGTCCGCGGATGATGCCGCCTGAAGGTTGTTCAACAATTTCAATGCGGTTTCCTTCAGCTCTGTTAATTATTGTAACAAGCTTCATCCCTTCTGAAAGCTTTGGCTCTTCTCCGTTTTTCAGATCAATTTTTGCTAGTCCGCGGGCGGCATGGGCAGGATTTCTTGAAACTACCTGTCCGCTTGAGGATCCGGAAGGATACATTCCTTCATCATAAAGAACAACATACATTTTTCTTTTAGCAGCTTCACTGATAGCAACATCCATAGCATGGATCATTTCAGGAGATAACCATTTTATATTATCCGGAAGGCCTATACGCGGGTGAATTACAAATCCATAGACACCATGCAACTCAAAATCAGCTATCTGACGGACTATTTCTTTATCTTTTAAAGTGTCGTTCCAGAACCAGAAAGGCATCACAGAAAATTCATGCGGTGGATCAATAAAATCCTTCGGGAGATCCTGCGCAGAAGCTGGTGTAAAAATTGAAAATGCCAGTATTAAGGAAAGATATGCTGGTTTTGTTAAAAACTTCATAATGATATTTTTTTTATGGAGATGTCAAAGATATCTAATATGATGAAAGAATAAATTATCAGAAAATTTATAAATTTTAAAATTAAGAAATATTAACTACAGAGTCCCGCTGATTTAATTCCATGTCAAAAGAGGGAGATTCCTCATTCATCCCGCTTTGCGGGATTCATTCGGAATGACAGCGGATTTTAATTGGGGAGTTACCTCAATGACACGATGTCATTCCGAGCATCAGCGAGGAATCTTCAATTTGTATACGGATCTGATTTATTTTATTTAAAAAATTTAGCTGAATCAAAAAGTGACTAACTTCGTTCATCTGAAAAACAGTTAATTAAAAATATTTTATAATGAAATCATCAATATTAAGGTCTTCTGTTATTTTATTAACAGTAACTGTCTGGACTTCAGTAGCTTTTAGCCAGAACCAACCAAATAAGGTTGTTGCAGGTATTCCTGTAAATTATGATGAAGCTCTTGTCGGAACTTACACACTTCCTGATCCGCTGGTGATGCTTAACGGTAAAAAAGTGAAGAATGCAAAGATGTGGTATGCAAAACGGCGTCCAGAGATACTGAACCTTTTCTACGAGTTTCAGTACGGCCGTATACCCGAAAAGCCGAAGGACATGTCATTCAATGTGTTTGACGAGGGAACTCCTGCTCTGGATGGCAAGGCTCTCAGAAAGCAGGTAACAGTATATTTTACGAAAGACACTTCAAATTACAAAATGGATATCCTTATCTATCTGCCGGCAGATTCAAAAGGCCCGGTACCGCTTTTCCTGAATGTAAGCTTCTCTCCTAATGCAACGGTTGCAAACGACCCTGGCATTAAAGCCGGTTATATGTGGGGGAGGGATGGCAAAAAAATTCCCGTAAATCGTTCAGGCGGATTTGGACGTACGAATATTAGCCAGTTTCTTTCGGAAGGTATCGGGTATGCAAATATTTATTATGGTGATATTGAACCTGATTTTACAAAAGGGTACAAATACGGGATCAGAAGTTATTATATGAAACCCGACACTGCCTATCCTGCTCCTGATAAGTGGGGAGCAATTTCTGCATGGTCGTGGGGATTAAGTCGGGCTATGGATTATTTTGAGACAGATCCGCAGATAGATGCAAAAAAAGTTGCACTTTTTGGCGTTTCACGTCTAGGGAAAACAGTATTGTGGACAGGAGCCCGTGATACCCGTTTCGGGATGGTTATAGCAAGCTGCGGAGGTGAAGGCGGGGCTGCTCTATCAAGACGTAATTACGGTGAGAACATTAATCACATGACACATCCCACAAGATATTTCTACCAGTTTGCTGGCAATTGGAGAAACTACAAGGATGATTTTTCAAAATCGCCTGTCGATGCTCATATGCTTGTGGCACTGATGGCTCCCAG
The DNA here is from genome assembly GCA_026391515.1 of Bacteroidia bacterium. Classification (GTDB taxonomy): domain Bacteria; phylum Bacteroidota; class Bacteroidia; order Bacteroidales; family VadinHA17; genus LD21. The sequence continues at coordinate 9,812 of JAPLEC010000418.1, forward strand.
GCCACTGTTATTGCAAACAGGCTATACTGATACCTGGTCAGATCCGAAGGGTGAATTTCTATCAGCTGTTGCAGCCGAACCAGTCTGGACACTCCTTGGCAAGAAAGGACTTGGTACTGACGTTTGGCCTGCTGCAGGATCACCAATACTAAATGATCTGGGCTATTACATGCATGCAGGAGGACATGGTGCGATGCCGGGTGACTATCCGATCTTTATAAAATTTATAAAACAGCATTTCTTTAACCACTAAGGCACCAAGTTCGCACGAAGGACACAAAGGAATTCCAACCTTGAATATTAAATCCTTAGTGTTCTTTGTGTTTCTTCCTTTGTGTCCTTTGTGGTTAAATTTTTATTTTTGATATACCCTCACCCAATCCACCTCATACTTAATGAGAGTATGCGACTTCGAAGGATTTCCTCCGTTAGCTCCAATTGCCAGATTTAAAAGAAGGTAATGAGGTTGCAGAAAAGGATTAAAACCATTGGGATTGACGCATTCACTGACAGCCATATCATTTAAAAGAAGGTTATCGAGATAAAGCTTTATTGAATCTTTATCCCAATCCATTCTCCAGATATGGAATTTCTTTGTCCAGTCAGGGTCAGATGTAGTAAAATCGGAAAGAGGCTTTTTAAGGTCATCCCATTTTGCCACACCCCGTTTTTCTGAGCCCCAGGCAAAATTAGCAAGGATTATGGGAATTCCTTCTCTCCTGTAAAATTCCATAATGTCGATTTCACCACCGGAAGGCCATCCACCAGAAATCCCAAGGGTCCAGATTGCCGGCCAGGAACCGCAGGCAGTGTCAATTCTTGCACGAATTTCGAACTGGCCAAATTGCCATTGTTTCAATCCCCTGGTCTCGATGCAGGCAGATGTATATTCGGCAGATTCTCTTCCTCTATTCCAATCAACGCTACCGTGAACAAAGTTTGGATTACTGACTCTCTCTTTTCGTCCTTCAATGATCAACAAACCATTAATACAGTTTACATTTTCAGGTTGGTACCATTGCAGCTCCTGGTTCCTGACAAAGCCATTTTCATATATCCAATTTGAAGGATCGGGCTTGCCGTTAATATTGAATTCATCGTGCCAGACCAGTTTCATGCCCTTTACTTTTGAAGGTTTGCTTAAATCGGGCTTAAACATATCTGATTTTTGAGCAAGAAGGTTGACAGAAAAATATGCAATAATAAATAAGGATATTAATTTATTCATCTTTATAGATTTTCATCTGCGACTTTCCTTTGTGCTCTTAGTGATTTCCCTTCGTGCTCTTTGTGGTTAAACTCTCTTTTTAAACCACAAAGAACACAAAGTGCACACAAAGGACACAAAGGAGTTTTTATTATAATTTTAAGTTATCTGCTTTGTCAATTTTCTTATCTGGTATTGAACCACAATTTGTTGTCTTAAAGTCAGTTACATTCTTCAGTACAAATGTCGGGACATCTTTGGCATGAGGAGTTTTTACATTTATGAATGATGCTCCTTTTACATCTTCAAGGATAAAAGGCGGACGCAGATCTTCATTCTCAAGTTTCATTTCAACATTAGTCATTTCAATGTTCTTTACATGCCTGATGAAAAATCCGTAAGTCGGTATTTTCCCAAATTCCTGTGGATCGGGATAAGAATTTTCTTTTTCCGGAACAGTCATTTCGGCCTGTTCCTTTGGTGCCCCTCCTTTAACAAGAAGCGTTATATTATTTAACTTGACATCTTCAATATCATAACCATTAATACCGAGAACCAGTGATGCATAATCAGGATTTGCGCTGAAAACCACAACATTACTGATATTCACTCTTCTCATTTTCCCGACAGGAGTTCCTTCCGGTCCCCTCATCCTTGCACCAAGCCGAAGGAAAAACGGTGCACCCATAACATCGCGCATTGTAATATTTGTCACACTTATATCTTCCAGTATCCCGCCATCAACTGTCTCAAGGGCAAGCCCGCGACAGAACTCAAAAGTGCAGTTTGAAATTGTAATATTCCTGAAACCTCCATTTGATTCTGTACCAAATTTTATTCTCCCGGTAACCACTCCACGGTCAGGAACCCGGTCATAGTTTTTCCTCTGATATGTCCCGTCAAGAAAGGTACCTATATCGAATCCGCTTACTGAACAGTTGGAAATTGTAACATCTTCAGTTATTCTTGCAAAACCAAGCCCGAATGAACTTTTAAGTACAATAGCATCATCAAACGGAGAATTAGCGCTGCAATTTAACATGTGAACATGTCTGCAACAATCTATGTCAAAACCATCGCGGTTGGTATCAAGCTTAACGTTATCAATTGTCATATTGTCTACACCGGTTGCAAGAAGGCAGAAATGTCCGCCCCTTAAAATGCTGATATCTTTTAAAGTTACATTACGGCAAAGTTTCAATGCTATAGCCTTATTGCCAAGTCCGGGATTTGGTCTGCCTGACCTGGTAAGACCATTCCCAATAATCCATCCGTTACCGATAATTGCAATATTTTCAATGTTTTCGCCCCATATCAGGCTGTTATGCCAGTGGCTGTGACCAAAATCCTGATACTTTTCAGAGGCATTAAGTTCAGGAGCGTCATAACCACCCTGCCCCTTCTCAGGGTCGGCACCGATCAGATATGCTCCGTTGTCGAGATAAAGGGTAATATTACTTTTCAAATGTATTGAGAAGCTGATATAATTGCCTGCAGGAAAATACACAGTTCCACCGCCGGCAGCTACAGCAGCATCAATTGCTTTGTTGATTGCGTCTGTTTCGATTGTTGCACTGTCGCCTTTTGCACCAAATTGTTTTACGTTAAAAAACAATGAATTGTCTTTTATCATTGTCATCACCTGGTCCTGGGTCAGTGAAGGAGCAGCAGGAGGCGCTGTTTTCGAAGAATGTTTTTGACCGTAGCATGTAGATATACCGGATACAATGACCAGAAGCAGGAAAAAAGCACTGAGATAATTTTTCATTAGTTAAGAATTTGAGTGAGTTAAAATTACTCATTACCTTGCACTATACAAAAGAATATGAAGCTGCATCTTTCAAAGCTGCCCTGGTTCAACAGGAATAATATATGGGTTACAGGATTTATCCTGTCTGAAGGCAGGTATCTTAGAAATGAGGCTCTCCTTAGTTATTTCTCAGGAATCTCAACGATTTCTGAATTTGAAGAAAAACTCAAATCATCAAATGGCCAGTTTTCTGTAGTTATTAAAAGGGAGGGTGAAATATGGGCTGCAACAGACAGGTTACGTAACTGGCCTCTTTTTTATACTCATATTGACAAAGAATTCATTGTTAGTGATAATTGTTACAAGCTGGCTGAAATGCAGGTGGAAAAACAGTATGATCCAAACGCTGTCAATTGCTTTTTAGCTTCCGGATATGTCATTAACAACCTGACACTTTTAAAATATATTTATCAGGTTGAAGCAGGCAGTTATGTAATTCTGGGGAATGAAGCAGTCAGTAATTATTATCACGATATCAGAAATGAACAGGTTGTTTTTACTGATCTTAAAACCGGGAGTAAAAAGTTAAGTGATTTATTATCTATTACATTTAAAGATCATCTTAATGCTCTGAGTGACAAATTTATAGCAATCCCTTTGTCAGGTGGCTTTGATTCGAGGCTTGTCGCAGCAATGGTTGCCAGGTACCATCCTGAAAATGTTCTTTGTTATACTTACGGCATCAGAAACAATCCTGAAGTGGCTCCTGCACAGGAAGCAGCAAAACGTCTTGGTCTTAAATGGATCAATATTATATATGATTCGGAGCTTATCAAAGATTTTCTACATGACAACTATTTCGCTAACTATTTCCCTTATGTATCAGACTTATCAGGCATGTTCTTTTTACAGGAGTATTTTGCAGTGAAATACCTGAAGGAAAATAAGCTTATACCTGATAACACTGTATTTATCTCCGGGTTCTCTGGCGATATGCTGGCAGGAAGCTATTTAATTCCCGGAATGAAAAATAAAATGGATAAGCATAAAATCTCCAGTCTGATTTTCAGGGAATATTTTAAATTAATTAATCTTGAAAACAAGAAGAAATGCAATATTTTAAAACTAATAGAAGAAAGAATTCCTGATGAAAAATCAGATGCATGGAGAGTGATCGAAACATGGGATATAAAAGAGCGGCATGCAAAATTTATTATTAATTCAGCAAAAGTTTTTTCATTTTTAGGATACGATTATATTTTCCCTCTCTGGGACAACAGGCTTGTGGATTATTTAATGAATATTCCATTTTCATTAAGACTTAACAGGAAATTATATGAATATACTCTTAAGGAATTTATTTTTAAAGATCCCGATCTGAATCTCAAAAATGAAATTAATCCATCGTCTTTGAAAAAGAGTTATCAAAGGATTAAAGAAAATTTGAAAGCTTTATTACCGGATAAGATCAGGAACATGTTTTTAAATCCTTTGAGTCCTATATTTTATGACAAAATAACAGAAATAATGCTTGAAGAAACAGACCGGGACAAAATGATTACTCCCCGTCAACCGAATTATTATAATTCCTATATCACGCAATGGTATTTATTGAAAACAGCCAGTCAGCTGGAAATTAAAATGATTCAATAAACCTTATGAATTCAGGAGCAATTTTCTGCCAGTTATATTTTTCTTCTGCTAGCTTACGGGCATTTCTGCAATGATTCTGATACAAATTCTTGTCCAGCAAATAGTTGGATATCACCTTTATAACAGAATCTGTTTTATCAGGATTTACAAGGAATCCGAATTTTTCGATTTCGACTTCCCGGCGGATAGCCTTCAGATCGGAATAAATAACCGGTTTGCCTAATGCACAATAATAATACAATTTAATAGGCAGACTATTATGATTTTCGAAAGTTCTTTCACGAAGATCAAGAAAGATATCAGTGTCATTAATAAGCTTCCAAAAAGATTCAAAAGGCTGCCGGTCAAAAAACGCAAAGGAAACATTCCCTTTTATGGATTGGATGTGCTTTTCAAACAAAATTCTCTCTTCTTTATTTCCATACCAGCCGATAATTTTCACTTCAATCTTCAAATTTTTAAAACGTTCTGTGAGACCAGCAACTACGCTGATAAAATTATTATAGCCTTTCTCGATACTTAATTTTCCGGTGTACGATAACTTTAGTTTTTCGCCGGTCATTGATGGTTCAGCATAAGGAACATAATTCAAATCAGGGTAATAGGTAATAAATGTAAATGGATTGAAAGGGAACATGAACCTGTATGGTTTACTTTTTAGCCGTTCACCGAAAATAAATCCATCAGCGAAGCATGAAGAACAGAAGTTAAAAAATCGAAGCTTTAATTGTTCTAAGCATCTCTTCGGCCATTCCAGGTCTTGTTTCAGAGGATACCACTCTGTAATATCGTAAATAATGACAACTTTTTTCTGACTTATTCTTTTGTATTTTTTTGCTGCCATAATTGGTAAAGGTTCAGAGCATATTATCAGATCCGGATTAAAGTTATCAAGGTGTTCTCTGAAATATTTAATCTTATCTCCTTTTGCAAGATTATCACCATCAAAGCAATTTATTGAAATTCCTTCGGTTACTTCCTTTAATGCTGATTTACTGCTTGTTATCTCAACCTTATGTCCGTTTTTGGTTAATGTTTTACCGAGATGAAAGAAAATTCTGTCATCGTAAGGATAATGTCCGGATGTCAGGAAAGAGATATTCATTTATGATTTTTCAGTTTCAGAAATGAATTTACGGATTGTTTTATAAACTCTTTTCTTTGTCTCTTCAGGAGTAGGATTGAGTTCGGATGTAGTGAAATTTCCATTCAGAATATCGATTCTTTCAAAAATCATCAGGTAAAGGTCAAAGATAATTTCAAGGCT